>DCFS01000229.1:1872-2156 GCA_002319875.1 Treponema sp. UBA1798
GTATCGATCTGCATGTTGTCACGCAGGTAATCAAAGCCGAATTCGTTATTGGTCCCATATGTTATATCGCAGTCATATGCGGCTTTACGCGCTTCATTATCCATATTTGAAAGTATTGTTCCGACCGTCTGGCCCAGATATGCATAGACGGGGCGCATCCAGTTTGCGTCGCGTTCTGCCAGATAGTCGTTTACAGTGACGATATGTACACCTTTTCCCGTGAGACTGTTCAGGTATGCTGCTGCAACGCACATCAGTGTCTTTCCTTCGCCTGTTTTCATCTC
>DCFS01000229.1:2481-7405 GCA_002319875.1 Treponema sp. UBA1798
AGTTTCCGGTATGCGGCTTCCCGGGCAAGTGAGAACGCTTCTGGCAGCAGGTCTTCAAGTGGCTCGCCTTTTGCATAACGCGCCATTAATATTTTTGTCTGTTCAGGATATTCTTCATCAGGTAATGAATGCGCCCAACTCTCTTTTGCATTAACTTTTGCAAGTATTGGTTTCAGGGCCTTGATATCACGTTCGGACTGTGTACCGAGCAGAAACGTCATAATTTTATCTATCATAATGCAATAAATATACGATATTTCTGTACGATAGTAAAGGCAGCCGGATCCGCCGGTAGTTTGCTGAATGACTTGATTGACATTATGGGAATGAATCTTTATTCTTTACGTATGTTGTATTTAAACAAAAAAAAGGCAGTATCCGCATCTCTTGCCATCTGTATGCTCTGCTTTTTCTTTTCCTGTTCTGATAAAAAAGTTCCCGGTATGGTAAAACGGAATGAGCTGTTTACGCTGACCTATGGAAAATTCGATAATCAGCTTGATTTGTTCAGCCTCGCCTCTGTCGGAAGTATCAATACGTATATGACGATGCGTGCGGGCTTTTTCTATATAGCTAATGGTGAATCACAGAAAATAATGGAACTGAATTCTTACGGTGATCTGCTGACACTTTTTTATAATAAAGAGGCGAATAAGGATCCTGATTTTACCGCCAGGGGTGGGGGAAACGGGACTAAGAAAGCTGTCCAGTATCCATTTAATACACTTGGGCCAATAGCCGTTGATTCAGAAAAAAATCTCTATGTGGTTGATACTTTGCCGAAGGAACAGCAGGTAAGCGATACTGAAAAGGAAATTATGCTTGACAAAATAATCGTCCGTTTTTCCAGCGACGGATCCTATAGGGATTATCTCGGTCAGCAGGGCCCGGGAGGAACTCCGTTTCCGTTTATCAGGAATATTTATACAACTGATGATGACCAGATTGTTGTCGTATGTACGACAAATGACGGGCCCTGCGTGTACTGGTTTTCAAAAGACGGATATTTACAGTATATCATTCCTATAAAAGATTCTGATGTGCCGAATCCATATAAAAATAAAAAAAATGTTAATAATGATGCTTTTGTTTCCGTTGAAAATGTCATTCCTGCACACAGCGGGCACCTGCTGTATGTGAAGGTCGATTATTATACAACGTATGTGGATCAGGATTCAAAGGTTCAGTCCGGAATTGATTATTCAGGTACGGTGCTGTATCCTCTGAATATCGTAAGTGCAAAATATGGAGAACCTCTTAAAATACCTCCCTATGAACAGCTTGTTTCCCATGGATTCAGCAAAATGACCTATAATCTGCCTTATGATTTTATCGGTGTAACAGATAATGGCTGGCTGTTTTTTTCAATAATCACGGATAGAGGATACATTATTCAGATGGTTCAGCCGAACGGGCAGAAAATTCTTAAACGTACACTCGAACTTGATAACAGCAAAATGCTGTTTTATACATTTTCATTCTCCGACAGTGGTCTCATTTCCTGCCTTTTTGCAGAACAGAATGAAGCGAAAATGATCTGGTGGCGTACGGATTCACTTATAGATGCGCTTTCGAAGTCCTAGGAAACCTGTTGTGGACTTCCCGACAGGAAGTCTGTTATATAATGACGGAAAAACTGGGTTTTATACATTTTTCTACCTTTCTGCCCGGCAGGGTATTCTTGGGAAAAACTCTGGATAATACAGAAATTTTTCTTCAGTGAGAAAATATAGGAACGGGAGCTGATCATGGCGTGGAATAATAATATTGATGAAGGTCATGCCGATGGCGAAGAACCTCTGCATTTTTATTATAATCGTCAGGAACGTTTAAAAAACGCTCCTGAATCCGTACGTGATTATTATAATGGAAAGCTGACGGGGCAGTCTCATGGATTATTTAAATCTCTGGTAGCAACAAAGGGTAACCGCATGCTGCTGGTCACTGTTGTCCTGTGTGCTTTTCTGGTTATTTTTCTGTCACTGTTCGGTAATAAATCTGACAGGAGGGAAATTAACGGTGTGGCGGTACAGCTGTCCGCTTTTACCTTTGATGATTCCGTTTACGTAAGTTTGCATATGGATGCCGGAAAAAGTCACAAGGCTGATACCGTAAAAAAAGTTATTGCAACGGTTAGCGGTATCGATTCTGATAAGCAGAAAACACAGGACCATGTGCTGCAGGGAAATTACACTGGAAACGAGCAATACCTGCGGACAAAGTTTACCGATTATGATATAATTAAAATAATGGCAGAGGTGGAAATCGCCGGACAAAAACACGTGCTCTTTGCGTTTGTCCAGCAACATTAATAGAGGAACAACTTCGCATGTTACAATTTTATTTTCTGTCGATTCTTTTGAATCTGGTCACGGGACTGGTCTTGGTTTATGCAACTGATTTTACAAAAAAACAACCGGGGAATGATTCTCCGGCAGAATCGGAAGCCGGTGATACAAAAGAAAAGGTGCAAAAGAAACAGCCCGTTAAAAATATAAAACTGTCTTTTACCGGTAATGCGGCTTTTTTTGACGATCATGGATTCAGACTTATTCTTGGTCTTTTAACCTGTTTTACAGGGATTATGAAACTGCTGTCCGTCGTCCGCAATGATATTCCGATTATCGGTGATTTAATTCCGGCTCTCGCCGGACTTGCAGGCGGTTTTACACTTCTGGTAGAATATTATATGGTTACGACTACTACGGATGTAAAACTTTCTGAAAACATGCAGAAAATTTTTATTGATGGACGAAAATACGTCGGTGTATTTTGTATCGTTGCGGGACTGTTGCATTTTCTGTTTCCGTCAGTCCTTTTTCTGTAAGTATGTATCGTACATCAATTGCCTGTATTGCCCTGTATAAGGGGAAAATACTTATTGCCCGTCGTAATCCTGCAGGTGATATGGGGAGCCGATGGGAATTTCCCGGTGGTAAAGTTGAAGAAGGTGAGACTGACGAACAGGCGGTCGTACGGGAGTTTCATGAAGAATTTGGTATTTTTGTTACGGCCGGTAACTGTATAGCTGTTGCTGAATTTGAACATTCCGGATACCGGTCTGATTTACATGCATACAGGGTTTTTGTGCCACATGACGGTTTGACAGTCCCTTATACGCTGACAGAGCATACTGAATACCGGTGGGTTTTGCCTGATATGATTCCGGAATTATTTTTTGTTGATTCTGATATGAGTCTGTATCCGGAAATAAAAAAATATCTGGCGCAGGAGTTTTCTGAAAATTCATGAAACGGATATTTGTTATATTTTTTGTTATTTTTTTCTTTAATGGCTGCTTTTTACGGAAGCAGGAGTTTTCTGTTAATTTTGATAATTCGGATCCCCTTGCACTTGCACCTGATGTCAGTTGGGCTGTAATAACGGATCCGTATGCTGCGTTTCGGAAAAATGCCGGATGGGAGTCTGGAGTAACAGGACATTGCCGGCGTGCAGAAATTTATCAGATATGTGGAAGTGATGCAGTAAAAAACAGTACTTCGTCTGATATATGGTATTTATTTAAAGAGGGGTGGCTGCCCGCAAGTGCTATCGCTGTATTACCGAATAAGTTCAGTGCACAGACAATGGCAAAATCGTTAAAATAAGATAGTATTCGTGCGGAGACTATAATATCTCTATAGGTATTAAATCCCGCCTGTGAAACATTAAAGACACACTGATTAACGCATGGTGCATTAATCAGTGTGTCTTTAGAGAATAACATCCTCCGCTGCCTGCAAACGTGTTGCAGCTTTTGCAGACAGTATCTTTTCTGCAGCCGTTCCCGGGGTTATATTTTCGCATATCTCCCGTGTCACGAGATTTTTAAGTGTGAGTATGTTTTTTGTTATATCTTCATTTTTTATGAAGATCCCCCATGAAATATTTTTAGCTTCAGTAATAGTGTATTGTTGTCCCATCTTTTTTGCATCAGGGAAAACCTCTACTGAGATGCCTTTTGAACGGAAAAAAGATGCCGTTTTTTGATAATAAACAGCGTCCTTTTCATCCAGACAGAAAATTTCTGCATCGAGATAACTGCCTTTATCAGCTGTTTTGCCAAGCTGCTCAAGTCCTGCGATAAGACGATCCAAGCCTATTGAAGCGCCGACGCCGGGAACTTGTTCTTTCATGTAGAGACCTGCAAGGTTATCGTAACGTCCACCGGAGCAGACGGAGCCGATTGACGGCAGATCGTCCAGAAAAGTTTCGTATACGATACCTGTGTAATAATCAAGGCCTCGTGTTATGGAAGGGTCCAGTACAAAGGTGTCCGAAATGCCGGTCGCTTCCATCATTGCATGTATATCACGGATACGCTGCGTGTCTTCTGACGGTCCTCCTGCCATGGTTTCAATACGTGCAAGCGTACTGCTGAAATCAGATCCGTTTGCAATATATTCAAGAATACCGGACGCTGTCTCTTGTGAACCTGATAAATCTTTCAGTTCTTTTGAAACCTGCTCTTTTCCGACTTTGGCAAGTTTGTCAACTATACGGAGAATGTCATCGCTTTTTTCTGCAATTCCTGATTTTGCAAGGTACCGGTTAAATATACCACGATGATTCATCCGTATGGTGATTTTCGTAACTCCGATAGCTGCGAGAGCTGTTTTCATGACATTCAGTATTTCAAAATCAGCAGCAGCGCTGTCGGAACCAACTGTATCAAAATCACACTGTATGAATTCCCTGTACCTGCCTGTCTGCGGTTTTTCTCCCCGCCATACTTTTGCAATATGGTACCGTTTAAACGGGAAATACAATTCATCTTTGTGTTCTGCGGTAAAGCGTGCAAATGGAACTGTAAGATCAAAGCGCATTGCTACGTCCCGGTCACCATTATCCTTAAAGCGGAATACCTGCTTTTCAGTTTCACCATTACTTTTTCGCAGCAGTATTTCAGTATATTCAAGTACCG
>DCFS01000141.1:0-355 GCA_002319875.1 Treponema sp. UBA1798
GGGTCTTCTGTAATAAAGCCGTAATGCCCGAGGAATGCAACTACTTTTTCATATAATGTCATAATTATATCTGTGGTTCAGTAATATGAGACTCTATGTCTTTAAAATAACGGACAGTTCCAACTTTCAGTTCGACAATTGCTTCATCATCGCAGATCAGTACTGCTTTCCGGTGGAGCTGTAATGCGCTCACCGGCCACATCTGGCATACGGGGTATTCAACCGCATGCGCTAAAGCTGCAGCCTTGGAACGATTATTAACCATAATAAGCACTTCATCAGCATCACAGATTGTCCCAACCCCTACCGTATAAGCCTTTGAAGGAACTTTTGATATATCACCGTCAAAAAACCT
>DCFS01000141.1:603-849 GCA_002319875.1 Treponema sp. UBA1798
TTGATATATCACCGTCAAAAAACCTCGAATTAGCTATTATTGTTTCCTCTGTGAGCGTCTTTATACGGGTACGTGAAGTCAGTGAAGACCCGGGCTCGTTGAATGCAATATGACCATCGCTGCCCACACCGCCTAAAAACAGGCGTATGCCTCCGGCATCCCTGATCGCCTTTTCATAATTTTCACATTCTGTATCAGGATTTTCTGCCATTCCGTTTAATATATGGATGTTCTTTTCCTGAATAT
>DCFS01000141.1:1077-1281 GCA_002319875.1 Treponema sp. UBA1798
TATGGATGTTCTTTTCCTGAATATCAATGTATTTAAAAAAGTTTTCACGCATAAAATAATGATAACTCTGAGGATGATTTTCAGGAAGACCGACATATTCATCCATATTAAATGTAACAACATTCCTGAACGATATTTTACCAGCCTTGTTCAGCTGTATTAATTCTCTGTAAACTCCAAGAGGCGTACTACCGGTGGGAAGGC
>DCFS01000141.1:1595-1753 GCA_002319875.1 Treponema sp. UBA1798
GCTATATACCGCGCAGTCCATAAAGCACATGTCTCATAATTTTTTCTGATAATAATACGCATATTTTTATATTCCTCACTAAAATAATATTTTTCAACCACCAACCCCGCCGCAAGCACGGGGTATGGAGTTCTCTAAAGGTATTGCAGTCGGGATTT
>DCFS01000141.1:2053-12625 GCA_002319875.1 Treponema sp. UBA1798
AAACCCTCCGCACGAATAAAAATCAACGATATCTGTTCAATAACAGCTTATCTTGGACCATAACAAACTCAAGATTAAAACGGCTGTCAAAAACAATAACATCACTGTCAAAACCGGGAATAAGCATACCTTTTTTTTGATAGTGCATAATACGGGCCGGATTCGCTGTAGCACATTTTACCGCATCACTGATCGGGAATCCGAACGAAACAAGGTTTTTTATGCCATGAATCATCGTGAGTGCAGATCCGGCAATCACATCATCCGACTTCCGGTGAAAACAGCCTCCGGTAAAAACCACTTCTTCCCCATTAGCCACCAGGTTATCTGTCTGAAGTTCTGTAGGGGTTAGCGCATCAGTCACCAGAACTATCTGATCTGAGGTCTTGTCTTTCTGCAGCAGTTTGAAAAGATCAGGATGTACATGAATACCGTCAGCTATCACTTCACAGGTCATCTCAGGGTGTATAAGCACAGCGCCCACGGCACCAGGATTACGCTGATGCATCTGACTCATTGCATTAAAAAAATGAGTCGCATGGAAAATTCCTGCCTGCATTCCTTCCACCATATTACTATACGCAGCATCCGTATGGCCTGCCTGCAGGACTATTCCCTTATCTATACAGGATAAAGCAAGATGCCGCATACCTTTTAATTCAGGAGCTACAGTCATATTAATGATATGCCCCTCTGAAGCGTCCCAGAGACGCTGCATCAAATCAAGATCCACACCACGTACTGTTTCAGGACGCTGTACCCCCAGTTTCACAGGAGAAATAAAAGGCCCCTCAAGATGTATACCCATTATTTTTGCTCCTGTCTCGTGCCCCATAGCCCGAACTATACATTTTATCGAAGCTATCATTGTTTCTTCCGAAGCAGGATACATAGTAGGATTAAAGGCTGTTACACCGTAGGCGGCAAGATCAACCGACATCTGCAGTATACCTTCTGTCGTACATTTATCAGTACCATGGCCCTTGAAACCATGAATATGGGTATCTATAAGACCTGGAGCAATAAAACTGCCCTGTACATCTATAACCAGCGTGTCTTTATCAAATGTTTTCTGAAGGAATCTGGTTTCTGAAAAAACATCCGCTATTTTACCATTCTGTAAAAGAATGGCACAATTATCCATCTGTGAAATACCATTCAGTAATATCCCGTTATGGAGACATATTTTCATAGAGACCTCCAAAGGTCATCATAATTTAACAGCCATCCCTGAACAGCGTATTTCCCACCCTGAAGGTTCCAGGAGAGTACACAGGCTGTTTCTCACATGGATTATACCAGATAGCGTTTTTTTTTTCATCCCTTAACAGCACCGGCTGTTAAACCCGCAATAAACTGTTTAGACATAGCAAGATACATGATCATTACCGGTATGGCAGAAAGAGTTAAAACCGCAAGGACTTTTGACCAGTCAGTCTGATACTGCCCGAAAAGCCTTGTCACCCCGAGAAGAAGTGTTTTTGATTTTTCATCCGTTATAAATATAAGAGGAAACCACAGATCATTCCAGAATGGAACCAGATTATAAATCCCCACCGTTGCCAGTGCAGGGCGGATAAGAGGTATAATAATCATCCTGAAAATACAAAACCGGCCTGCTCCATCCATAACGCCGGCTTCAGTAAGCTCTGCAGGTATCTCGCGTATAAACTCTGTCAAAACAAAAACTGCTATCGGAATCCCCATAGCTATATAAATCGGAATAAGTGAAAAAACAGTATTCAGCAAACCGAAGGCACGGACCATTTCAAGTAATCTGATAGACGCAATTTTTATTGGCAGCATCATACCTGCAATCATAAACAGAAACAAAGCATGCGATATTCTGCCTCGCCAGTTAGCAAATGCATACCCTGCAAGGGCTCCTATCAGCAGAACAAGAAGCAGGGAAGAAATAACGACAACAAATGAATTCTTGAAATAATTCAAAAAATCACCATCATGCAATATTGAAGCATAATTCAGAAAATTCCATTTTTTCGGAAGCCAGTACGGGTTTTCATAAATTGACAGTCTGTCCTTAAAAGAATTTATAATCATAACCCATAATGGAAATATTACAAGGAAAGACCAGAAAATCAGCGCAATGTGCGAACCGATATGCCGGTTGGCTCTGATTATGGATCCTTTTTTTTCATATTTTTTTCCTGTATGCATTCTATGCTTCCTTTGTTTGTGTTTTACGAAGCGTCGGCAACACGCCCGCACAAAGCACAATAAACGTAATCGTAGCTATTGCAGCGCCAAGCCCTGTATCGGGAATACCAACCGGGTGCTGGCCGGCAATACCGACACGGTAAAACAAAGTCCCGATAAGATCAGTCGAATATGCAGGTGCGCCATTCACGTTTTCCATCGCAAATACGACATCAAACGCATTAAAATTATTAACAAATGTCAAAATTGCAATCATTCCTACAACCGGCATTATCATTGGCACTTTAATTTTTCTGAAAAGATCCCATGAACTGGCACCTTCCATACGACCGGCTTCGATAAGTTCTGCAGGAATATTCTGGAAAGCTGCAGTAAACATCATCGTAGGTATACCAACCCATTGCCAGCAGGAAACAAGCGCAACCAGCGGGAGCGCAGTTTTTTCATTGCCCAACCATGGCTGGGCAAGAAATCCAAGTCCGATTTTTTCAAGCATAGCCCCTGACCATACGGGATTAAGCATCAGCTTCCATAGATATCCTGTAATAAGTACTGCCAGTGTAGTCGGAATAAAAATAATCGTCCGATACATATCCCTATGCTGCATGGTTCTATCGGTAAGAATTACTGCAAACAGAATACCAAGAGAATTCTGTACCAGCATATGAATTACAAAGAAAATGCAGGTATGAATAAATGCTTCCCAATACCGTGTCGATTTATCCGGATCGGTAAAAAGTGTAATAAAATTATCAAAACCGACAAAAGTACGGGAACCAATAGTATTCCCGCTGAAAAAACTGAGTTTCAGGGAATCAAGAAGCGGATAAGCCATAAACACGACATAAAAGAACAGTGCCGGAACGAGATAAAATAACCAGTACTTTCCCGACACCATCATTCCTTTTTTCATCTTTTCCCCCATGACCTTTGAAAAAGACCGGCATTTTCAGTACCGGTCTTTATATCATCTGCTATTTCTTTTTCGATTCAACAGAATCAGCTGCCTGCTGAGGGGTCATCGACCCTTTCATCACAGCAATAACCGCCTGATTCATTGGCGAATACAAATCCATCAAAGCCGGCCACACAAAACGTGCATCAGTTTCCTTTCCGGAATTAAGTGCAAGAAATTCATTTGCATGAGGATCTTCAAGCGTAATATCAAATTTAATCATCGGGAAATAGCCGACAGGAAGATTTTTTGAAGCTGTAGTAGCCCCCTCTTTTGTACAAAGCCAGGCCAGAAAAGCTTTCGCCTCTTCAGGATGTGCAGTTTTGGTATTCATCGTAAGCGCCATATCGGGATGAAAACAGATCACTGTTTTACGTCCGGCAGGCGCCGGCATCGCAAAAACGCCCCACTGGAACGGGGCATCTTTATAAACACCGGCAGTCCATGAACCATCCATAAACATGACAGCCTTTTGTGTATTGAACAGTACCTGACTGTCATTATAAGTTACCGATTCGTAACCTTTCGGACAATACTTTGCTACATCTGCCATAGCTTTGTATGCAGCGACAAAATCAGTATCGTTCAGTTTCTTTTCCCCTTTTTCATATTTTACACGTTCTGCCGCACCGCCAACGAAATTCGGAACAATTCCACCTAAAAAGAAACATTCAAGTATATCCCATTCCTCTGCGACACCATTTGCTAATGGTGTATAACCCTTTTTCTGAAGAGTACTGCACAAAGACAGAAAATCTTCCCAGGTCTGGGGAATAGCAAGTCCCTCTTTCTGAAATATATCTTTATTATAATAAACGGCATGTGATACAGCTGCAAACGGAACAGCAAACATTTTTCCGTCCTTTGTCATCCATGGAGCACGGTTAGTTTCGCTGAAATTATCGAGCAATCCCGGAATATTTGTACAGTCTGAAAAAAATCCGGCGTCATACAATTCCTGTCCGGTTGCATATGATCTGGCATACATCAGATCAGGACCTGTCCCGCTGTCCAGTTGCAGCCTGAGCGTTGCATTATAATCCGACGGATTCGTCGGCTTAAACTGGATATCAACGTTCGGTACTATTTTTTTGTACTCAGCAAGCAGGTTATTCATCTGAGTAACATCGTCTGCACGCCATGATCCCATTGTGAGAACTATCTGTTTTACCTCAGCCTTTCTGCTGCAGCTGAAAAAAACCGAAGACACGGTTACTGACAAAAGCAGTGACAACACCAAAATTGTAATTTTCCTCATCTTTTCCTCCTGACTGGAATTTACTTATTCTGTAAATATATTACATAAAAGTACAGTTACAATTGTACTTTTTTTTGTACTTTATATGTATTGCCCGGTTCAATAAAAACTTGACGGCGGGACTTCCCGGATTCTGATCAAAAGCGTGCGGCGATCAGGGACATCAAGTTTTGAATAAATATTTGAAATATAATTACGCACAGTCTGTTCTCCGATATGTACATCGGCAGCAATCTCTTTATTACTTTTACCGAGCAATATATGCTTTATGATCAGACGTTCTTTTGAGCTGAGTTCATAGAACCAATCCGGTAAATTTTTACCGGTAACGCGTTTTCCCGTCTCCCTGACTGCTAAAATACTCTGCATCAGGGAACCGGCGACATTCGGATCCATGATGACAGAACCGTCACAAACTGCACGTACTGCTGAAACGAGCATTTCAGGAGCAATATTTTTCAAAAGATAACCGGTAGCACCATTACGCATTGCATCACAGACAAACTCGTCATCTTCAAAAGTTGTAAGCATTATAATAAAAACTGAAGGATATTTCTCATGAATAATTTTAGATGCAGTAACACCGTCCATCACAGGCATACGCACATCCATAAGCACAGCATCTATTGCCGGGACAGAACCTGTTGTCAGATTTTCAAGACAGGCAATAGCCTCTTCACCATTTTCTGCAGTTGCGGTTACTTCCATATCGGTTGTTATACTTTCTATTACTATTTTAAGGCTTTCCAGAAAAAGATACTGATCATCAACCAGTATAAGATGAAGTTTTCTGTCTGCATTGCTTTTATTCATCAGAGCAGCCTCCCGGAATAACAGCACGCAATAAAAAACCACCGGCAATAAATCTGGCAACAAGAGTTCCCCCAAGCGGTTCAATTCGTTCCCTCATACCACGAAGCCCTATTCCTTCCTTAACCTCTGTTCCCGGCTGAACTCTGGCACTGCCATTATCAAAAAAACGCACAATAATATTTCCATTCTTATACAGGAAATGTATCGTAATAAGATCGGCACTTCCATGTTTGAATGTATTAGTCATACTCTCTTCCAGCATTCGGAATATAGCCTGTTCAACATTAATATTCAAACTCTCCGGCAGATTGGCAAAATCCATACATACTTTTATTCCGGTAATATCCGAAAAAGTTTTCGTAAGACGTGAAAAAAGTATTCTTCCTCTTTCTGGCTGTATTATGCTGTCTCTCAATTTTCGTAATGAAAGACGTGCATCGTCGACACTTTCACGAAGGTGTTTTTGCGCTTTATCAAGAAGTACCTGTACCTGCTTTTCATCATGACTGCTTTGAGCAGCCTGGATGAGCATCAGCACGTTAGTCATTGTATATCCGATTATATCATGGATTTCCCGGGATATACGCTGCCTTTCTCTTTCAATCGCAGACCGTTCAACTACCGCTGCATAATTCTGATATGCAAGATTTGTATTCGTAATACGGTCGATGACAGATGACATACGCAAAACCTCATGATTCAGAGCAATGTTTTTTTGAAAATAGTATTTAAGAATAGTAACAATACCGGAAACTGTAATACTGAAAAAGAACAGCAGCAATTGATCCAGAAGACAAATACCAGGTACATACGTATTACCGGCAGTGTGCGGCCGAAGTGAAAAAAGGATAACAAGCACAGCCAGCGGTGAACAGAAAAGTCCCCATAAAACAGGCAATATAACAGAAATATCCGCCATTATTGATAACGCCATATACAGGTAAATAGTACCGCCTGTACCAAGAGCCTGCGCAGTAAACAGACAGCAGAATATCTTAATCGCAAATACGTAGATTCCGAACCAGAATTTTTCTGACAGATATACCGGTATTAATAACATTACAAAAACAGCAAGGCAGAATACCTGAAAAGGCTTGTCAAGCGGTATCCGGTTCCAGTTAATACGACCATACAGCAACAAAACAGCAGTCCCCTGAAACAGCAACGAAACAAAAGTCACTGCTAAAAAGAACAGCATATTTTTTCTTTTCATTACATTATTATATCATGATCGAATCTTTCCTGCATGACAAAAACTTAATATCAAACGGTAAATCAGCCGATATAAAAAGAGTATAATTATGAAATTTTTTTATGCCGGATTTAAGTTTCTTCTTCTGTTTACCATTGCAGTCCTTCTGTCTGCTTCCCTGTTCGCACAGGACGAGGCAAAAATTTTTACATTCAAATACCAGAAGGATGATACGTACAGGATTCTTTCAAAGATAGAGGAAGATGTGTTTGTGAATAATATCAAAGACCATCATTCCGAAATTCTTAATCGGATATCAGTACATGTAACTGATGTTGATACCAAAGGATGTGGAACACACGAGGCTTCCTTCATGACCTCGGACGAGGCTGAAAGCGCAGCTTCAGGAAAACACTTTACCTGGAATAATCAATATAAAAGTGTATACATACAGAATCCCCAGGGTATATTTACAATTGACAATCAGTATTTTATGCCGGTAGTCAGAAATATGCCGGTTTTTTCAGAAAAAGCGGTAAAACCGGGAGACTCATGGACAGCTACAGGATACGAAGCTCATGATCTGAGGCAGACTTTTAATTTGCAGACACCTTTTATAGTACCGTTCACTGCAACTTATACATACACTGGCACAGAAAAAAGTAATAACGGGAAAACCTTTGATGTTTTTAATGCAAATTATTCCCTCTATTATGAGAACCCTGCACTCCAGACGCATTCCGGTCAGGCATACTCGGATTATCCTGTATCTACAATGGGGTATTCCAATAGAACCATCTACTGGGATACTATGAAAAACGGAATAGATCATTATGATGAAACATTCAGAATCAATATTGTTACATCATACGGGAATGTCTACAAATTTGCAGGAACGGCACATTCGCAAATAACAGAATTCAAAAGAACGGCCACAGAAGAGAACGTACAAAAATTACAGTCCATTGTAAAAAAAATGGATATCGCTGACATTTCCGTAACGGCAGGTGACAAAGGTCTGATGCTCAGTATGGATAACATACAATTTGAATCCGATTCAGCAGATCTCATGGAAAGTGAAAAACTGAAATTGCAGAAACTTTCCTCTATATTCAGGCAATATCCTGATAATGATCTGCTTATCAGCGGGCATACAGCCCTTGCGGGAACGGAAGAAGCCTGCCAGGCATTATCTGAAAAACGTGCACAGGCTGTAGCAGATTACCTCATACAGCTTGGTGTAAAAGACGCATACCATATATTTACTGAAGGACGCGGTGCAAAAGATCCTGTCGCCTCGAATACAACAGAAGAAGGCAGATCGAAAAACAGACGGGTGGAAATTACGATTCTGGACAAGTGACATTTTTCAAAACGCGACAGGGTTTATATAAAAACACAACTGCACTGATGCGGACTTCCGTTTTCGTCATACTACATACATATATATATGTGTGGATGATAAAAAAAAATGCGTCATCAGGCCTCTGTCAGAAAAAACAGATACATGCAATGATCCTGTAACTGATACTGCCCGTAAAGTGTTCGACGTACCATACTTATATCCGTGGCAAAGAATTGTTATCGCCAATATACTGGATGCGGCGAATATGCAGCAGTCAGCACAGGTATATGCGGAAAACGAAGACGGAATATACGCCGGCAGACAAATTGTACTACTGCCTACCGGTTCAGGAAAGTCAATGTGTTTTCTGGTTCCTGCATTGCTCCTCAAGGGACCGACGCTGATTCTGTATCCCTTACTTGCGCTTATGTCCGATCAGCAGCGTCGTATAAATGCTGCCGGAATACCGAATGTAATTTTTCGCGGACAGCAAACAGACCGTGAAAGAGATAATAATTTCAAAAAAATAAAAGACGGTGCTAAAATCATTCTTGCAAATCCTGAAGTATTGCAAAACGAGAAACTTCTGTCCCGTCTTGCAAAATGCGGAATTACACACATCGCGATAGATGAAGCCCATTGCGTTGCCGAATGGGGTGATTCGTTTCGTCCCGCGTACCTTACTGTCGGTTCTATTATTCAAAAGCTCTGTGTATCTGTGGTAACTGCTTTTACAGCGACCGCGTCTCCTTCCGTTCTCTCCCGCATAGCGGAAATTCTTTTTCACGGGGAAGCACATATTGTAGAAAGCGACGGTGACCGGCCTGAAATCAGTTACCATGTACTATATGCATATGCAAAAAAAAGAGCAGCCTTTAAACTTGCACTCACAGAACAGCGGCCTCTGCTCGTTTTCTGCGGAACAAGAAAGAAAGCAGAAGAAACAGCACGCGAGATCGCTGCATATCCTGGACAAAAGGATCTGGTAAAGTTTTATCATGCAGGACTTAAAAAAGAAGAAAAAAAAGCAGTAGAAGAATGGTTTTTTTCAGGCAAAAAAATAGTACTTTGCGCGACATGCGCGTATGGGATGGGGATCGATAAAAAAGATATAAGGACTGTTATCCATCTTGATCCCCCCGTTTCTATGGAAAACTACGCACAGGAGACCGGCAGAGCGGCCCGCGACAAACAGCCTGCAAAGGCTATTCTTCTATGGAGTTATACGGATAGTAGTAATCATTTGAATTCGAAACCGGGGAGCCGTGAATATATGATTAAAAAATTTGCAGGGGGATCAGAATGCAGAAGACAGGTTTTGCTTGAAGCGCTCGGTTTCCCTGATGCGGCAACAGCTGTTTGCAGCGGCTGCGATATCTGTGACAGACAAAGCAGCGGGCATATTGTACCAATACAGGAGGCTCAGGATGCATTGCTTGCAATCGACTATATAACCCGCCATCGTAAATGTCTGACCAAACCGGAACTGGAATATATGCTGCAGGATGTCTTGAACAGTCGCGACAGAGGTACATACAGGATAAATATCTGGGAACATGCTGATGTAACAGAAATACTTTTCCAACTGGAAAAAGAACAACGTATCAGAATTTGCAATTTTCCCTGGAAAAACAGAATCGATATAAAAAAGTGATACCGGATATATTATAAGAGTCACTTTCAAAAATTTGTTACCCTCGAAAGCAGCTTATCAGGTTTTTCTTTTATTATTTTCTTTCTTCGCGCCACTGCTTTCCTGTGACTTTGCCGGTACGGAATCAGGCTGCGTATCTGTATCATTTTTTTCACTTTCTTCAGAAACCGCCTGCACTGGCGGCCTGCGTATGGTCCGAAGTTTCGGCGGTTTTTTATGATAACTCTGCACATAAGCGACAAAATTAAGATACAATACCACTCCAATAGCTGCAATAATGACGTTTCTATCCATGAGAACAGCTTTTACTATCGAAAATACTGCGGACATCTCCATACCTACAGTATCGGTATACGGTTGCTTCTTTTGAACATCTAAAAAAAGATTTCGTAATCATATGAGGTGTTTTCAAAATCCGCCTTACTTTTGAAAACACCTCATATGCTTGACCTTACTCCCGTCATTTGATAACGTTTAGATGCTGAGGGTTTATATGACAGGAATCGTTGATTATAATGCGGGTAATATCCGCAGCGTAGAAAGGGCCCTGGATTCGCTAAAGGTACCTTATCGTGTTTCAAAAAAACCGGTAGAACTCGAAAACTGTGACCGGCTTATATTTCCCGGTGTCGGTGATGCAGCTTATGCGATGCAGCAGTTACACATTACCGGATTTGACCGTTTTTTGAAGAACTGGGCTATGGCCGGTAAACCGCTTGCCGGTATATGTCTCGGATCACAGATTATCTTTGAAAAATCGGAAGAGGGAAATACCGAATGCCTCGGTATTTTGAAAGGTACTATAAGACATTTCAGCAATGTGTGGAAAGACAACGCTGTAAACAGCCATAATGCGCTTAAAATTCCCCATATGGGCTGGAACGACATAACCTTCTCCAATGGAGGTACCCGCCTGCTCGCCGGTGTTCCTGAACACAGTAATTTTTATTTTGTACATTCTTATCTTATACAGCCGGAAGATCCTTCTATAGTGAAAGCATATGCGGATTATGGTATACGGGTACCGGCTGTAGTGGAACAGGGCAATATTACCGCATTTCAGTTTCATCCTGAAAAGTCAGGATCGTACGGTATGCAGATACTCCGGAATTATGTTCAGGCCGATTTACCGCAGTAACAGGAGGGCACTTCTAAAAACTCACTTTCAGTGACTTTT
>DCFS01000141.1:12875-19292 GCA_002319875.1 Treponema sp. UBA1798
TCACTTTCAGTGACTTTTCAGAGGCGCCGTAAAGTTTTAAGTCGTCATATTATAACGATTTAAAACATTGCACTTTCAGAGTTACCTCTAAAAACTGAAGTTTTCAGAGGTTCCCAGGAGAGAACTTATATGTTAAAAAAACGTATTATCATCTGTCTTGATGTTAAAGACGGGCGGACAACCAAAGGTGTCCGCTTCCAAAACAACAGAGATATCGGTGATCCTGTGGAGATGGCAGCGGAATATTACAGGCAGGGTGTTGATGAGCTGGTATTTTACGACATAATGGCTTCTGCCCGGGGTAAAAAACCGATTCTTGATCTGATTGCAGGTGTTGCAAGTCAGGTATTCATTCCGTTCTGTGTCGGCGGCGGAATAGGCAGCATAGATGATATCCGCGCTATTATCCTTGCAGGTGCAGAAAAGATAAGCATCAATTCCCAGGCTGTACGGAATCCGGGTCTTATCAGTGAGGGTGCACGAATATTCGGCAACCAGTGTATTGTTTTAGGTATGGATGCAGCAAAAGATTGCAACATGCCGAGCGGATACCGTGTCTATATAAATGGCGGCCGTATTAAAACGGAACTGGATGCACGCGAATGGGCACTGAAAGCTGTAGAGCTGGGTGCCGGAGAAATAGTCCTGAACTCGATAGATGCCGATGGTACAAAACAGGGATATGAAATAAATCTGACCAGAATTATAGCAGAAGCTGTGAGCGTTCCTGTTATTGCGTCCGGAGGCGGAGGGATTACGCAGCATTTGGCTGATGTTCTTACAAAGGGCAAAGCTGATGCAGCTCTTATTGCTACCATGGTACACTCCGGAAAGTATACCGTAGACGCAATCAAGAAAGAGCTGGCTGCAGACGGTATACCCGTACGATTATAAGAGGTTGCTGATTTTCCCTCAGAAAACGGAATATACCGGCGTACTTCCTCTATAATGGCTGCCGCAGGAGCCAAAAACAAAATATGGAAGTATTTAAACAATGGTATGATGAAAAAAATATCGTATTTACCCGGGACCTGCGGATATTCTTCAGCCAGTGTACGGTAAAACATGAGCTGAGTCTGGCAGAAATACTCAAACTTACGTCCGATATAGCAGTAGATGATTACAGGCAGAGGGGGCTTTCTGTAGAAATCCTTGCACAACATACGATCTTTATTCTGGTATCGCGCATGTCGATGCGGTTTCATCGTATCCCGCAGGGAGACGAAGTTATCCGCCTGAGTACATGGGAAGAAACACCGGAACCGCTGCAGCTGAAAAGGATATACGAGTTTTATGCTGCGGATGGTACCCCGCTGATCAGTTCCGTCAGTTCATGGATTCTTATCAATCCGCAGTCACGAAGAATTATGCGTACGAAAGACTTTACGCTGCGCAAAGAACCTGACTATAAAAGAGTACACGACTGCCTTGATTGCGGAAAAATTACCGTACCTGATACGCTTATAAAACTCAACCAGCGGCCAGTCTGTTATTCGGATCTCGATGGTAACGGACACACAAACAATTCACGCTACGGCGCATTTACCATAGATTGTCTGCCCCGCGAATATCAGGAAAAACAGTTTACAGATTTCAGAATAAACTTTGCAAAGGAAGCCGTACAGGGGGATATACTGCAAATGTATGCAAGTTTCGACGACATGGCCCGTAAAATAGTAATCGTCGGAAAGAAACTACCAGACGGCGAAACATGTTTTGAAAGCGAGCTATATTACCGGACAGCAGTTAAATCCTGATGTATCAATCGTGATTACCATAATAGCGGGCACGATTGCGGTCCGTTTCAAACACATCGACGGCATACAACACGGCTTCCTGTTTATCTTCCCTGTATGACAGATCTGTTCCGTAAGCATACATTTCCGCCACTACAGCGTCGTAAATGTATGCTGCAATCCGTTCTGCACTTGGATTCTGCCGGAATGATTCTATATCGTTAAGATTTGTATGATCCAGTTTTTCACAAACAGTCTTCAGCGCCCGTTTCAGCTCGCTGAAATCAAGGAGCATACCACCCTCATTCAGTTTATTTCCCCTTACATGTGCATACACTTTATAATTATGCCCATGCAGGTTTTCACACTTACCGTTATAGTCCCGTAGAAAATGGGCTGCGGAAAAATCTGTTTCGACACGTATTTCGTACATAACAGCAGTATATCAGTATACAACAAAAAAAACGATAATCTAAGGAATACTTTCATGCCAGCCGGCCTAAATTATAATAACTTTAAAAGAGATTAATATCCTTGTAACAGTTAACCGCCAACCAATTCAGGATACATCAAAACGTCTGCATTTTACCGGCATGGGTTTTCAACTTTCTACAATGTTTCCAAAAAAGCAATCAGAGCTTTCTGCTGCGATGATGAAAGTCTGTTCCATTCATTGACCATACGTAATTGATCTTCCGTCAGATCAATCAGCCCGGTATGATCTGCAGCAAAAAATTGTGAAAGTGTAATATTGAACGCAGAACAAATATGTTCAAGTGAGGCAATCGACGGCTGCATGTTTTTCCTGTACCACGAAGAAATGGTAGACTGCGTCAAACCTGATTTCTCGGCCAGCTGATATTCCGACCAATTGTGTTCTATTCTCAGCCGCCTTATTTTATCTAATATGTCCATACTACGCTATATCGTTAAATATAGTACAATAATACGTTGCAAAATAATATATTTTGACGTATTATTAATACGCTAAAGCGTAGTAATTATCCGATCTTACATGCAGATCAATACTAAAATAATGTATTTAAAACAGATCATCTATTTCCCGCCCGACCAATAGAATAATCTGTAAACGATGGGATAAAATATGAATAAAAGCTTCTTCAAGCCTGTTCAATTGCAGAAAAAGATTTTATCGGCACTACATCTGCAACAGTTTGAGTTATACTATCAACCTCAATTCAATATAAAAACAAAAACGCTGCGTGGATTTGAGGCACTTATACGATGGCATTATAAACCCCATATATGGATAAGCCCGTCCGTATTTATTCCTGCAGCAGAAAAAACCAATGCGATCCTGATACTTGGCCGATGGATTCTCGAGACGGCGATTGCAACATTAAAATACTGGCAGAGCTGTCTTGGATTTGATGGAATCATGTCGGTAAACGTCTCTCCCGTACAGATCAGAAAATATAATTTTCTGTCAGATCTTGCATACCTTATGGATAAATACCAGATACAAAAAAATACACTCGAACTTGAAATTACGGAAAATATTTTTATCAGCGACATACATGCCACGGTGAAAGTACTGGATCAGATACACGGGATGGGCATTCTTATATCTCTCGATGATTTCGGAACAGGATATGCATCATTGAGATATTTACATTTTTTCCCGCTTGATACGCTGAAAATCGACAAATCATTCATATCAGACCTGAATACCGGAAACAGTATCGGTTGTGCAATAATCAATGCAATTGTCTCGGTATTTTCTCAGGCAGGAATCACTATAATAGCAGAGGGCATTGAATCGGAAAAACAGCTGGACATCTTAAAAAAAACAGGCTGTAATTGTATTCAGGGATTTCTCGGGGGAAAGCCTCTGCCTAAAAAAAACTGTGAAGACGTTTTCATAAAAAATCCTTCCAGATAAAAGAATCTCAAGGCTGCTTGCAGTATACTCCCCTTTCGCGGTAAAATTATAAAGATATGCAAAAAAAATTATCTGATATTCTTTTTTCGTTTGTACACGAAACGGTTGCTGCAGATGGTAAAACATCTGTATCTGAAGCCGATATCGGCGGTATTACAATACAAAACCTTGTTTTTGATTCCCGTGATGTCACTCCGGGAACGCTTTTTTTCGCGTTACCCGGAACTCATACCAATGGAAATATCTTTATTCCCGGCGCCATTGCAAGCGGCGCGGATGCAGTTGTTTTCGAGGGTGAATTTGATCACGATCTTCAACTCGAAATTGCAAAAGCCGTCGCAAAACGCGGACTGGAAGCTGCAATTGATTCTTCAGCAGATCAGTCGCTTCCGGCGTTCTTTAAAGTGGAAAACGCACGTGTATCCATGGCTCCTGTAGCTGATGTTTTTTATGATTCTCCTTCAAAAAAACTTGCTGTTATCGGAGTAACAGGTACGGAAGGCAAAAGCTCAACAGTTTCATTTATCTGGCAGCTTTTACGGCTGACCGGAAAAAAAGCAGGGTTTATTTCTACCGTTCAGTATTCACTGGGCACAGATGCAATTTCAAACCCGCAGCACCAGACCACACCTGAAGCGCCGATCGTACAACATCATCTTCACGCAATGGTTGAAAATGGCTGTGACTATGCGGTCGTAGAAGCTTCGTCGCACGGCCTGTCGAAAAAACTGAACAGGCTCGGTAATGTCTTATTCGACTGCGGAATATTTATGAATGTAACGCTTGAGCACCTTGAGTTCCATAAAACTTTTGAACAGTACCGCGATGATAAAGCAAACCTGTTCCGGAAACTTGACGAGCACGATCATATAAAGAATATCCGCGGGAAACAGATAACAGTACCATCTCTCGGAATTGTTAACCTTGAAGACCCTTCTGCATCCTATTTTACCGGATGTACGAAACACCATGTCTACGGCTTTACCACGGAAGGACAGGCAGGAAAAGCTGCAGCGGAAACAGGGGAAAACGCAAAGCCCCTTCCTCCGATTCCCACCGGCATGCGCTATATGATTGCACGTAACATTGCTTCTGCGAGGTTCGGTATCTCCTTCAGAATAGATGCGGATGGAAACGATGCCATGTTCTGTGACCACTACGATCCTGCCCTTCCGCGGGAACAAAGTACCCTGCATATTAACGCACAACTTCCGGGAGCCTTCAATGCGTATAATATCATGGCAGCAATGATCGCTGTAAGTAATATAACAGGAATGTCTTTTTCCCAACTGGCGGCGCTCATTCCTCAACTTACCCCCATAAAAGGAAGAATGACGGTCATCGATAAAGGGCAGCCTTTCGAGGTTATCGTCGACTATGCACATACCCCGTCGTCTTTCGAAACGATTTTTCCGCCGGTCAGGAAACGCTGTACCGGACGTATATTTGCGTTATTCGGAAGCGGTGGTGAAAGAGATCTGAAAAAACGCCCGCTCCAGGGAGAAATCGCTGCGCAATTCTGTGATATTCTCATTCTTGCGGATGAAGACCCGAGAGGTGAAGATTCTGTCAAACTGCTCCAGATGATCGCTGACGGTGCAGAACATAAAGGTAAAAAGAAAGACAAAGACCTCTTTATCATTCCTGACCGGAAGAAAGCTATACGGGAAACATTCCGTATGGCCCGGGAGAATGATATTGTGCTTCTTCTTGGAAAGTCTCATGAAAACACCATTATTTATAAAGATTATGTAATGCCTTATGATGAAATCGGCGAGGCAGAAACGGCACTTGCTGAACTGGGCTACAGGAGCTGATTATGACAATAGCAATAGTATATGGCGGAAAAAGCGGTGAACACGAAGTGTCTCTCGTTTCTGCGGCATCGGTTGCACGTAACATCGACCGTTCAAAACATAACGTGGTTCTTATCGGAATTACCAAAGAAGGTTCATGGTACTTTCAGGAAGAAAAAGAACTCGAACGTATCCGGCAGAATCCGGAGGCTTCCTTCAAAGTCACGGAAGCTGCCGGAGCGGCTGTTTCCATAATTCCGGGAGCCGGCATGAATGCGTTCTGTGCAGAAGGCAGGCCGGTACATATTGACGTCATATTTCCGGTACTCCACGGCACTTACAGTGAAGACGGTACGATACAGGGATTGTTTGAAATGGCCGATATTCCATATGTAGGATGCGGCGTCATGACCAGCGCCCTTACAATGGATAAGGAAAAAACGAAACAGATATGGCAGAATGCCGGACTGCCGGTTGTTCCTTATATATGCATACGCAGATGTGAACTGCTGGATGCCAGGGTCTATGATAACCTGCTCCGGAAAGCAATAGATACGCTCGGTTTTCCTCTGTTCGTAAAGCCCTGCTGCGGCGGGTCTTCGAACGGTGCGGCAAAAGCTGCAAACAGGAAGGAACTTTCCGCAGCTATCATGGAAGCTTTTCTGTGGGATAATAAAGTACTCATAGAAAAGGCAGTTCATGCGAAGGAAGTTGAATGCTCCGTCACAGGAAACTCTGTGACGGCACCGGAGGACAGCGAAACGGAAACGGTAAAAGCGTATATTCCGGGCGAAATTATTCCATCACATATGTTCTATGATTACGATGCAAAATACAAAGATCCGGAGGGGGCTGTCCTTAAAATTCCGGCAGATATTTCCGCAGATATGATCGAAAAAATACGCTTAACAGCCGTTGCAGCATATAAAGCGCTCGACGCTTCAGGGCTCAGCCGTGTCGATTTTTTTATCGACAAAGATAC
>DCFS01000144.1 GCA_002319875.1 Treponema sp. UBA1798
CCGTAAACTTCTGGTAAAGGTATTGACCTGCAACGGTTTGGAACCTCATACGGCGCTGAATGGGGAGGAAGCTCTCCGCGAGATCCGGAATAATGAATACCAGCTTGTGCTGCTGGACATTATGATGCCGGGAATAGACGGCTTTCAGGTTATACAGAAAATCCGTAAACAGGGGATCGATGTACCGGTAATGGTCATCAGCGGTCGCAGTGAAGATTATGATGCTCTGTACGGACTCGATATAGGGGCTGATGATTATATTATGAAGCCTTTTAATCCTGTTATTCTGGGTGCTAAAGCTAAGGCACTGATACGTAGAAATAAATTGTCAGATGGGACGTTTCCTACCGATTTGCGGGTTGGGCCTTTTTATTTTGATGGTAAAATGATGCGTTTTTATAAAGATGGGAAAGAGATATTGCTTTCATCGAAGGAATTGCAGCTCATGAAGCTGTTTATGGAATATCCTGATCAGGTTTTTTCCAAAGAAATGCTTTACGAAAAAATATGGGGCGATATCGTTGTCGATGACAATGCCATTATGGTTTATATCAATCACCTCAGAAATAAAATTGAAGATAATCCGAAGTCTCCCGTATACATAAACACTGTGTGGGGATTGGGATATAACTTTACTGTACCAAAATAGTCTGGTAATCAGGTTTATATGTTATTCCGGCATGTTCTGCAATAACAGGTTCTTTGCGCATTTCCCTGACATACGGCCTGAACAGGTTCCCTTGCGGGATTGTTGCAGGCCTTAAGTCCGTATTGGCTGTTGTAAATTTGTCTCCCGTATTTTTGCTTTTTCGCTGTATCAGGGTATGCAGTGTGCAATCCCGATACAGGGATATTCCTGACCGCTCTGCGCGTGAACCCGGTCTTATGTCTTTTTAACAAGATCCAGCCCTTCGTAAGGTTCCATACTCCTGCAATGCCGGGTTTTTTTACTTTTTGTCGAAAGCGTATATACCATTCCAGTTTGAAGGCGGGTTTGCCCTGTATTTTAAGGTACGTTCCCGGATTATGCCAGCCGGTTTATCGTTACTGCTTTGTAAAACTATATCCATGTATTTTATGGTGTTATCCCATTCTCCCTTAAAGTAGCAGAGCAGACCGTTTTCATAATACCGGTATACTTTGAGCATGTTTCTGTCCAACTTATCTTTCTCAGCCAGCAGTTCGTAAATATACAACGGTTTTGTTTTACCTTTTACCGTAATTTTATCAAGCAGGCGGAATTCGAAATCATCTTTTACCAGATCGTGTGTTGAGTCGCTTACGATAATTTCCGTACCGTAGTATTTGTTTATTCCTTCGAGTCTGCTTGCAAGATTTACGCTGTCTCCCAGAACGGTATAGTTGATTCGTTCGTTAGATCCCATATTCCCTACTATCACTTCTCCTGTATGTATTCCCATTCTTGTACGGAAACGTGCTTTGCCTTCCCGGGCCCAGGTATTAGAGAGATTGAACCCCAGTGTCTGGCAGATAAGAGCAGAGCGGCATGCAAGGCGGGCATGTTCATGAATATCCATAGGAATGGGAGCTCCCCAGAAAGCCATGATGGAGTCTCCTATGTATTTGTCTAACGTGCCGTTATTTTCATGAATCGTATGTTCAAAGGTTGAAAAATATTCGTAAAGACGATTTACAAGATCTTCCGGTGCCACATTCTCTGAAATGCCGGTAAAGTTTTCTATATCAGAGAAAAAGAGTGTAACCACCTGTTTTTCTCCGCCGATAGATGCATCCTGATTGTTTTTTATAAGGATGTTTACCAGGTCTGCGGGTACATATTTTTTAAAATTAGTCAGACCCCGCTTCATACCCTGGAAAGAAGACACCATACCGTCTATTTCAGAGATTCCGGATTTGATTTTTACATCGTCGCTGATATTAAGTTCTCTTATACCGTTCATTTCTGTCGAAAGAATTTTCATCGGCTGGGATATGAGTGCGGAAACCATTATTGAGATAATAATGGCGGCAATAATTACAAGCAGCGAAAATACGAGTACGACTTTGTTGTTGAAATAGACAATACCCATAATGTCCATGTCCGGTATTATCATAGCGATTTTCATGCTCAGGCCTTTTTTGAGATCGATCCCTGCAATTTTCGAAAAAAACTTATTTCCATCCGTTGAGAAAGAAAAGACGCCGGGAGCATTTATTTTATTCCTGCCGGCTGCATATGCCGCTGCAGTGACCGGGTCCCCTGCATCATCAGTCTTTTTAAGTGTGTAACTATTTGTACCGTCAGCCTTTGTTGTTATATTGAAAAGAATATCAAGTGATTCACCGGACAGAATAGGTTTTGCAATGATCTGGTTATTCTCATCATATACGAAAAGCCGTGAATTGGCTGTCGTTACTAATGTTCCCAGATACAGAGACAGATCCCGTATTCCGATATCTATGCAGGCGACACCTTCAAGCGTACCGTTATCCTGATAAATCGGTAATGCACATGAAAAACCGGGCATATTATCAGTAGCAAAGATATATACATCTGTCCATACAAGCCCGCGTTTTGCTATAGCTTCTTTATACCAGCCCCGGGTACGGGGATCGTATCCTTTGTCAATATTTTCAACCGTATTAGGATACGATGCGTTATATTCTTTGTTCTCATGTACGTATTGTGTTTTTACCGAATTTTCTGTCCGTGATATATACCGTTTTGAAAGCGTCCCGTCAGGCATACGGCGGCCCATAATAAGATTGCCATCGGTATCAGCAAAATACACCATGACAAATTCTCTATGTGTCTGCAATGTTTCGAGGAAATAGTTTATTGCAGCTTCCTTATTTTCCCTGAAGTGGAACGTACTTTCATTCCAGTAATGGAATCCTATATCATGTACGGATTGTTCTGCAGGTGTGTAATAAGCTTCTATTTTGTTTACGACGGAATTAAGAATTTCAGTTACCAGTTTATCGGATATAGAATACACAGAATCCTGTGTACCACGCGAATTGATATTGATAATGATAACGGCTGTGGCAACGATCAGCAAGGTATTGATTAGTACAAGAGCATCACGTATCCGTATTTTTATACTTTGTTTACGGACATTCTCTGCGACGTGTGGTTTTTGTCTGTATACGGGAACTTTTTTTTCTGCCCGTTCAGCGGCTGCCCTGACAACAACCGGCTGCGGTATAGACAGAGGTCTGGTTACTGCAATTGCCTGTACAGGAGATTCAGGAATAATTTCTTCTTTGTCTTCAGCTTCTCTTTCTGTTACCTTTTCTGTCTGCCCCCGTTCCGAAATAAGTGCGGTAGTTGCAATATTCGTATACACGATAAGGAATGTGCGCATTGGATCTATGAGAGAGTCGATTGCCATGAAAACTACAAGAATAGATTCTACCGGAAGACCGAGAGGATCCAGAATAAGGCTGAGCATGGGAAGCGTCAGCAGCCCCGAGGCACCTGCAGTTGCGGTTCCTGCCAGAAGAGAACCTACGACGACAATCATCACGCTGGTGGCACCGAACTGTGTTCCATATATCTGTGCTACAAAACAGGATGCAATTGCGAAGTACATGATATTGCCGAATCTGAGAATTGTGACACCCAGCGGAAAAACAAGGTTTACCGTTGTTGTATTAAAATTCAGTTCTGTCAATGCTTCAACGGAGGACGGAAGAGCTGCAAAGCTGTTTCTTGTTGCCAGACATATGATTATAGGATCCAGAAGTTTTCTCAGTACTTTTAATGGATTTTTTATGCCAGACCGTATCCAGATCAGAACGGTACAGATAATAAAAATGCATGCACCGGCTATATAAAAGATAACGATGAATTTAACCATAGCCAGGAGTATTTCTACTCCAACCTGGGCGATCTGTTTTCCGATCAGAAATACCAGACCGAATGGTAACCCGTACATTGTCCAGTTTATGAGTTTCTGGAACGATTCCTTGAATGACAGGGTTGCATTAACCAGTCTGGTCGACGATGCATCATTTATAAAACCAAGGGCAATACCGAAAATGATACTGAAAAATACAATTTCAAGAATTCGTCCGGAACTGAATGAGGTAAATATATTGGAAGGAACGAGATGCAGAAAAAAATCGAAAAGGGAGGTCTTCTGCACGCCTACATCAGCACCAGGATTTTTCAGGGCTATTTCATTGCTGGATGCTTTTTCCGAAGTTTTTATTATTTTATCGAGGACTTCAGTCGTCGCATCGCCGAGATCTTTTCCTGGTTTTGTTGCAATACCGATTACTGTTCCGAAAACAGCAATGATTAAGAGCATTATAATAAAAACAATAATAATCCGGGTTATATGAGCTCTCGCTTTCTGGTTTTTCATCAGTTGCGCTAAACTGGCAACGATGGACGTGACAAGAATAGGAATAACCGTCATCTGGAAAAAATTAAGATATACATCCCCGATGGCACCCAGCAGTAATGCAATATTTTTGTAATAAAAACCAAAAAGAACACCCAGTATGACGGATAACAAAATTGTCACGGGATTTTTCAGTATTTTTCCTATCATAAGGGGGTCTCCTATTTATCTTTATATATTGCCAGTATTTCATCGGCCGTTACTTTATTTCCCTGTGCTTCGAGAAAAGTATTGACCCAATACAAAAGCTGCGTATTTTCACTTTTTACCGCGATTGCTATCGGATCGATCAGGTCTGTAAAGTATATTGGTTTAAATTTCAGGCTGCTGTTGGGCATGTTATTCAGAATACGTTTGATTTCCAGTTCGTCGCGATATGCTGCAAGGATTTCTCCCATATTCAGAGCTTTTATAACATCATCCCATGAATCGTATTCCCTGATCGTTGCCCGTGGGAAATTTTCCCGTGCGTAATTAACATAAGAAGAGGCTTTAATCACACCCAGCGTGCCAACATAATTTCTGACAAAAGAGTTTATATTATCTTCCGTTGTGATTTTTGCCAGCTGCAGCCTGTTCAAGAGCAGTCCCTGTTTAAAAACAATATATGGCGTTGAAAATTTAACATAGCGGGCCCGTGCCAGTGTACGACTGAGTTTTGATATAGCCAGATCTGCCTTTCCCGATGCAACCAGTGCTATCAGATCATTGAAGGATGCTGCATCCCTGTTTATCACAAGTTCGACATTGAGTTCCTTTGCCATATGCGATGCGGTATCGATATCATATCCTGTCAGCTTGCCTTCCTTATTGATATAATAAAACGGCGGTTGATCTGCTGACGTTATGGCAACTGTCAATTTTTTGTTTGAAAGAACAGCGTTCATGTCCTGTGGTATATCTGAATCGGTAATATTCTGGGTAAAACCGTTAATGGCTGTAATAAAAAACAGTATAAGCACAACCGTGATTCTTTTTTTCACGAAATCCTCCTGAGCAATTTTTTCCATTATATACTATTATTGCCCATATTCAGTCCTTTTTCCATATTATTCTATAATAATACCCATAGATTTTGACATGAAAACTTCTATAGTGTATTCTATGCTTCTATAAAATAGAGAGGTAAAAATGACTGTGCATGTAATAGATGAAGCAAAGCGGTGTCTTCAGTGTAAGAAACCGGCCTGTATGGAAGGCTGTCCGATTCATACACCCATTTCTGCAATGAATGTATTTGTAAAGGCCAATCAGCTCAATGAAGCCGGTGGAATGCTTTTTCAGAATAATCCGCTTTCTGTTATCTGTTCGCTTGTCTGTGACCATGAAAAACAGTGCGAAGGACATTGCGTACTTGGTAAAAAGGGAATGCCGGTGCATATCAGTACGATCGAAAATTATATTTCAGATACCTATTTTGATAAAATGCAGATAGCCTGTATGCCTTTTAATGGTCTTCATGCAGCGGTAATCGGATCCGGGCCGGCGGGTATTACGATCGCATTCGAACTGACCAGATTAGGCTACAAAGTTACTATTTTCGAAGCGAAAGAAAAAATTGGCGGTGTGCTTCAGTATGGCATACCTGAATACCGGTTGCCGAAAACAATCCTGGAACGTTACCGTACGAAACTCATGGAGATCGGTGTCAAAATACGTCCGAATGCGACTATCGGCGGGGCTCTTGAAATCGGGGATTTGTTCCGTGACGGGTATAAATCGATTTTCATCGGTACCGGAGTCTGGAGACCAAAAAAGCTTGGAATAAAAGGTGAAAGCCTGGGTAATGTACATTTTGGCATAGACTATCTGGCTAATCCTGCTGTATTTGACTTGGGAAAGAACAGTATCGTTATCGGTATGGGCAATACGGCCATAGACGTAGCCCGTTCTGCCTTGCGGCATGGTGTACAGAATGTAACGCTTTATGCCAGAGGAATACATCTTGCAGCCAGTACAACAGAGGTAGAATATGCCCGACTTGATGGGGCAGAATTCGAATTCAATAAAGCCCCTCAGGAAATTACAGAGGAGGGAGTATTCTTTAAAGATGTATACCGTGACAGTGAAGGAACTATTACCGGTTATTCGGATACAACGGAATTTGTGAAAGCGGATTCCATTCTGATATGTATAAGCCAGGGGCCAAAAAACAAAATTGTCCAGACTACACCGGGTCTTACGGCTTCTGATAAAGGGCTTATTGTTACGGATGAAGCAGGCCATACCAGTTGTGAGGGAATATTTGCCGCCGGGGATGTCGTAAATGGTGCCCGCACAGTAGTGGAAGCTGTTGCATATTCAAAAAGGGTTGCATCGGCCATGCATGAATACATGCAGCGCTTTCTGTAACCGCAGCGGATTATAAAAATCATTTTCTTTACGACTTCAAAAATATTATTGTAAAACAGTGCTACACTTACTATACTATATGTATATGAAAATACAGTATCTGGGCACGGCAGCAGCTGAAGGCATACCGGCAGTGTTCTGTGACTGCAGAACTTGCCGGAAAGCTGTGGAACTTGGTGGGAAAAATATCCGTACGCGATCACAGGCGCTGATTGATGATATGCTGCTTGTAGATCTGCCACCGGATTCATATTATCATTTTATTCATAATAACATCCATTCAGCGGCGATTGCAGCATTGCTGGTAACACATTCCCATCAGGATCATTTTTATCCTGCTGAGTTTATATTGCGCGCCGAACCTTATGCGCATATGCATCATGTACCGGTACTTTCCGTGTATGGAAATGCAAAAGTTCATGCGTTATATAAAGTCGAACTGGCCCTGCAGGATGACAGTCTTAATCTCAACAGCCGGGTCTGTTTTCATGAAATAAAGGAATTCGAAACATTTGTTACGCCCGGAAGGTATGTTGTTACTCCGCTTCTGGCTAACCATGATAAAACAGAAAACTGTCTGCTGTATTTGATAGAGAAAAATGGTAAAACCATTTTTTATTCAAACGATACCGGTGTGTACCCGGAAACAACATGGGAATGCCTGAAAGGCCGGCATATTGACCTCGTCAGTTTTGATTGTACCTGTATGATGAAAAAAGATGGGGCCAATCATATGGGGCTACCCGATAATATCGAAATGAAAGAACGACTATATCGGGAGGGATGTGTTGATGACAATACGAAATTTATCATAACTCATTTTTCCCATAACTATCATCTTATGCATGATGAACTGGATGCGCAGGGGCAGCGATATGGATTTATAACTGCCTATGATGGTATGTCGCTGGAGGTCTGATTATTCACGCGGCGGGTTTAATACACTCCTATGGGCGTAATAAGGTGTATTAAAGTCCTGCTGCGATGTCGTTTACAGCCATAATTCCTTTACCAGTTTATTGAAATTTTTTTCCATTTCTTTTGTTACTGTTGCAGTATTATTATTACATGGTTCGGGGAAACAGGCAAAAAGAGAGACTGGTTTCCTTTTTCCCTTAAGAGGAATATTTCCCAGAAATGCTGCTCCATAGGGGAGTTTCCCACCGGTTTTTGTCAGTGCCGTACGGGAAATTAATACCGGTACATTCAGTTTTTCGGAAACGGTTCCTATCCTGAATGCTGTATTTACGGCATCGGAAATAACGGTATCTTCCATCCTGCTTTCTTCTCCGATGGTGCCCAGGATCACTTTACCATAATGGATTCCCATACCGAGATGTATCGTGGGAGCACCGGTAATTTTTCTGCTATTATTTATGTTGGAAATTTTTTCGTATATTTCCACACAGCAGGAAAGTGCATTTGTTACTGAAGTATTTTTTTTATCCGTATGGCAGGGAAAAAGCAGGACCATTCCGTTGCTCAGAAATTTGCTGATAAAACCTCCATGTTTTGAAATTTCGGAGGCCATCCAGGCATCATACTGAAAAGTTGTTTCATATAGTCTTTCAGGGGCTAAAGCAGTACCTGTTGTAGTAACGACTGTATAGAGGAGGAAAACAACGGTAAGTTCCCGATCAGCGGAGTCTCCAAGCATAACATCGGAAGGTCTGTTTTTCCCCAGCAGTTTCAGGAATTCATCTGGTACAAAATCAAGATACCGTTTGTTTACTGTCTGAAGATCCTTGATAAGCTCCAGCCTTTCACGGTAGAAACCTGTACCGCAGAAAACAAAGTATGTCAAATCAGTAATCACAAAGGCGAATATAACTCCCTGAGAGATAGAAACGGGAGTTGTTTTTATGTGTTCCGGGATAAAATAATCAATAAATATACCTGCCGCAAGAATTGTATAAATGAGTATTGTCTTCCGGGAAAGATCATCAAGTCTGTTTTTTGGAATTACTAAAATGATGATGGTGACTATTACAGCAATTATTGCACCGGTAAGCAATACCGGAACCATACTGCTTATACATTGCTCTGGCATAAGAAATGTGATAAAGCCAAGCAGTGTATAGAAAAGGGTATAAGCGATGGTTATTCTGTTCTTTAAGTGAGGAAGACTGTAAAAAATAAATGCCATAAGGGCAATGGGACCGATCCACATAGGCGAATACTCGATTTTAAGCAGAACACCATAGGGGATCCGGGGAAAATAAAGCGAAAGCATATTCTGCTGAGAGATAAGCAGACGGATTGTGATAGAAATAAGAAACAAAAACAGATAGCCGTCACGTTTTCGTCTGGAATTTCCAAGTGTAAAAAGAATACAGTGAATCAGGAGCAGAATTAAAAGCATTCCGGCAAGTATCATTACGACGGCCGTACATTCGTTATAATAATCGAAAAGTACAGGTTCTTCTGCAAAATAAACAGGAGAAAGTATTCCAGCTTTTCTGTGAACATAGTTTGATACCTGTATAACAAGTTCAATGGTTCCATTGGTATCAGGGAAAGCGGTAAAAAAAACAGGAATTTTTTTTGGCATACTGTTTTCATAATCTATGGCAAAAGATCCCGTTCGGACAGTCTCCTGTCCGTTTACATAAAAGATACTTGCAGTATTCGGACAGCAACGCATGAAAAATGCATATTGAATATCAGGAACCAGATTTTTTATAACTGTGCGATAGTAAGCATAACCATTTGACGGATAGCTGCCATTTCCGGCAGGTGTCATTGCTGTGTGTCCGGACCAGTCTTGCGGGACTTCAAATATAGTACAATCTGCAGGAACATTCATGTTCTTATAAAGTTCTTTCCAGTAAAATTCCCACTTGCCGCTAAGGACAGTAATACGATGTACACCAGCTTTACGATCCGGAATTGTAAAAACTGATGGCTGCGCTGTTACCGGGTGCAGCATTACGACCAGAAAAATTATGAAAAATGGATATGGCATTTTCATTCTTGCTGCTCCGGGAGTTCAAGTGCATATATATTTTCTATCCTTTTGTAAAGGAACGGTTTGTCTACTTTTGTAAACGAGTGCTGTTTTTTTTCAGGAGTATAGAAGCGCAGTACTTCTT
>DCFS01000183.1:0-236 GCA_002319875.1 Treponema sp. UBA1798
AAAGTGGCAAAGACAATCAGCGACGACAGAAGTGCTCAGCTTATGGAAGAACTCTATGCCTATTATAAAGCCAATACAAAGTGGGACACAGCTATCGACATTCTGAAGCTTATCCTTTCCATTGATCCTCATGATGCTTCTGCACGGCGTGAGATTGCAGACTGTTTTAAAGGCAAATATGCCGATCACAGTCATCTGGAAGATTATATCCGCTCATCAAACCTTAACCAGAGTTT
>DCFS01000183.1:532-23372 GCA_002319875.1 Treponema sp. UBA1798
TATGTGTTTCACCGCTCATGGGGTGTCGGGATTATCCGTAAAGTAGAAAACGATACACTGTCTATCAATTTTGGTAAAAAAGCCGGAATCCATGAAATGTCACTCAAAATGGCTGTAAATGCACTGCTGCCTCTTGCGAACGATCATATCTGGGTTTTAAAAGCAACAAAATCACGCAGTGAACTTGCTAAAATGGTAAAGGATGATAAAATCTGGGCACTAAAAACTATTATCAGAAGTTTCGGCAATAACTGTGATTTTAAACGGATAAAACTTGAACTGGTTCCTGCTATTCTGACAACCAGTGAATGGACGACATGGAATTCTGCGGCAAAAAAGCTTCTTGAATCCGATTCCACCTTCGGTGTTAATCCCAACGATATCAATATGTATATGGTCCGGGAACATGAAATCAGCCAGGAAGAAAAGCTTTCAAACGAATTCAAAGCACAGAAACAGTTCTTTGCACGAATCGATATTCTGATGAAATTCGTAAATTCTGATGAAACAGATAAAGGCAGTGAACTCTTTGCTGATATGTTCTCGTATTTTGCAGGCTTTCTCAAAACAGTTACAAAAGTAAATGAACAGATTCTCGCTGCCTACCTCGTTGTGCAGCATATCGGAACACAGTTTCCCACTCTGGCGGTGCCGGTAAAATATACATTCAAGCAGATTTACGATGATATTGAAAATCCGCGCGAAATGTACATGCTTCTTAAAGACACCAAAAATACAACGCTGCGCCGGGATTTTCTTACAGCAATAAAAATGCTGCCGGACTGGTCAGATCAGTATATTAATCTTTTTCCGACCGTGCTGGACAGAGATATTCTCAAATTGCTTATCAATGCAGGTTTTACCTCAAAAGTACAGCAGATGGCTGTCAACTGTTTTGAAAATTACAGAGATTATCGTGATGCGGCTATATTCCTGTTCAGGGAATGCCAGAATGATGAATGGTTTAAGTCCGTAAGTATTCCTTATGAAAAGCAGATGATTGCGCTTATCAACATTATAGAAATCACATTCCGCGAAATCAGTAATCATGTCAATACAACGGAAAACAAAAAAATCAACAGGGCTGCTTCCATACTTCTGTTTAAGGACGATACACTACTCAAATATATGCTTTCCAATGATGAAGATACGGTTACAAGACTGTATACGCTCGTCGATGATCTCAGTGATCTTGATCCGGCTATCAAGGCTAATATAAGAAACCGTATTCTCGAAGAATACCCTGATTTCAAGTTCCATACCACAGAGGAAAAATCGTCTGCACCGAGGGGAATGCTTGTTACCGCAAAAAAACTGGATGAAAAGAAAATTTTGGCGGATCAGATACAGAGTGTGGATATTCCTGCGAATGCAAAGGAAATCGGAGAAGCCCGGTCACAGGGAGATTTGAAGGAAAACGCTGAATATAAGGCCGCAAAGGAGCATCAGCATTATCTGACGGTGACTCTTACAAAACTGCAGGAAGAATTGAACCGTGCTGTTGTATTCGATCCGACTACTATTACAACAGCGATTATTTCTTTTGCGACGACTTCAACACTGCTTAATAATGATACCGGAAAGGATGAAAACTATACTATTCTGGGCCCGTGGGAATCAGATCCTGATAAGGGAATCATTTCCTATATGTCTCCGTTCGGCAATGCTCTCATGGATCACAAAGTTGGAGAAAAACTTTCTTTTACGATAAATGATCATAAATACAATTATACGATAAAAGCAATAAAAGCAGCAAAAATCTGATAAGGCCTTACCGCAAGTTCAAAACGGTGCAGCGCAAGCTGGCACCGTTTTTTTTATTAGTGAAGACAAACTACTCAAGACAAATCCGTACAGGACAGTGATCACTTCCCTGTACTTCTTTTAATATTTCTGATGATTTTACGTGCGGCAGAAAGGCATTATTTACACACTGATAATCAATACGCCAGCCTATATTCTTTTCTCTTGCATGGAAACGGTAACTCCACCACGTGTACTGCCCCGGTTCCGGACAGAAGCAGCGGAACGTATCGGTATATCCGGTTGTGGTAAACATATCCATCCATGCCCGTTCTTCGGGCAGATAGCCGGCATTACCTTCGTTCGATTTTGGATTTGCAAGGTCGACAGGTCTATGTGCAATGTTATAATCACCACAAAGTACAATATTTTTCCCATTTTTAACCGCTTCATTGCAAAAAGCAAACATTGCTGCACAGAAATCAAGTTTATACGGCAGACGTATCCCGGCATCCTGACTGTTTGGAAAATAGGCACTTATAACAATCACATCATCATAATATGCTGCAAGGACACGTCCCTCATCGTCAAAAGCAGGAATTCCCAGCAAAGTCACCTTGTCAGGCTGCTTGAGCGAATAAAGCGCTGTACCTGAATAACCGGGACGTTTTGCCGATGACCAGAATGAATGATAACGAACCGTTCCTTCCGGATTTATCAGGGAATCCGATAATTGAGAAGGTGCTGCTTTTGTCTCCTGTATGCAGATAACATCAGCTCCACTGGAAAGCAGCCAGGGAACAAAACTTTTCTTTTCTACGGCACGGATACCATTAACATTCCAGGAAATTATATTCATACAAATATTGTACCGGGAATGAAAATTTAGTCAACCGATTACTTTATTCATCACTAAAAGGGTCCGCAAATGGAACTGCACGTTCGGCACGCTGAAGGCGCCGCTGATGGTGTTTTTTTATAACGTGCACAGCGATCCGGGCAAGCGAAGAAGCAACAGCTATACCAAGCGCTATCGAACCTGCGGCGGTCAGGGTCTGATAACCGGCAGACGCAGCTCTATCAAGATTAGCCTGAACAGCTTCATGCATCATAGTATAAATACCACCTCCCGGAACAAGCGGCAATATTCCCGGAACAAGAAATACAGTGGCAGGCCGCCTGCGTACCAGTGCACAAATTTCAGAACAAACTGCTACAGCAAATGCACCGGAAAGATTAGCCCATGCTCCTGATTCTGTTTCTGCCTTAATCCCAACATACAGCATCCACCCTAAAGCTCCGAACAGAGCTCCCCACCAGACATCTGACTTATTGGTATTGAAAATAAACGCAAAACAGGCGGCAGCGCCAAAGCTCCATATTCCGGCAAACAGGATATCATGAATGGTTAAAGACGTCATAAAATTCCTGTCATAAGAAGGCCGGAAACAGCCCCCACAGAAAGACCACCGGCGATCATCACTGCTTCGACAAGCCTTGCTGACCCTGCCATAAGGTCACCTGCCATAAGATCACGTATTGCATTGACAAGAGCCAGCCCCGGTACAACCTGCATCAAGGTCCCTATCATAACAATATCTTTATGTATGAAAAACGGCAACAGGACGGAAGATTCTGCCAGGATTGAGACAAGCGAACCAGACAGAAGAGAAACGATAAAACTGTTCAGCGGTGTCCGTTCCAAAAACATAACCATGATACGGAGAAAAAAACCGTAACAAAACGCATAGAGTCCATCTGTAAAAGATCCGCCGAACATAAAAGTAAAAAACATGGAACTGAAGGCTGCGGCAAAAATAATAAACCACGAAGGATAAACGGGAGCATTTTCAATTTTGAACAGTTCCTCACGGAGATGTTTAGGATCTTCTGTCCGGCCGCTCCATTCCAGTTTCCGGGAAAGATCATTCACTAGCGCAAGTTTTCTCAGATTGTTCACCCGGCTGTAAATACGTTTCATATTCATAAAATGCCGGCCACTGTCATTCACCCAGGAAAAAATGACAACCGTCGGTGTTACGAACGAATGGACGTCTCTGGCACCAAGCGATTCAGCTACACGCACTACCGTTTCTTCCGAGCGATAAGTCTCTCCTCCGCTTTCAAGAACAAGTGCCCCCGCCTCTACGGCGATATCCTGGATATCATCATCCAATATACGACTCATATATAGAATTATAACAGAAGTATACGACTGTGAAAATGACTATAACATATCAGGCAGAGCAGTTATCAGGAACCTGCTGATTAAATCCCGGCGACTTAACCTGCAGGACCTTGTATGATTATGTATAATGTTTATCAAAGGAGGCCGAACTTTTCTGAACGACTGTATTATCTATCGTATTTCATAAATCCAGCCGGCAGGAGCCTTAATCCGTCCCATCTGGATCCCCGTAAGAGTATCATAAAGTTTCTGGAGAACAGGTCCCATTTTTACTGCACATCCGGGAAATACAATTTCCTTCCCGTGATCGATAACTTTGCCAATTGGTGAAATAACAGCAGCTGTTCCGCATAATCCGCATTCTTCAAAGGAAGAAAGTTCCTTTTTATTAATTTTACGTTCTTCAACAGTTATATGAAGATAATCCTTTGCAACAGTAACCAGAGAACGACGTGTAATCGATGGCAGAATACTTTCAGATTTCGGAGTAACCAGCTTACCATCTTTTGTAACGAATAAAATATTGGCACCGCCGGTTTCTTCTATATATGTATGCGTAGCAGGATCAAGATACATGTTCTCAGCAAATCCATTTTTATGGGCATCTATAATATTATGCAGGCTCATCGCATAATTGAGGCCGGCCTTGATATCTCCTGTTCCATGCGGCGCGGCGCGGTCAAGATCGGAAATACGTACGGTAATAGGTTTCACACCGCCTTTAAAATACGGCCCGACAGGAGTAACAAGAATACGGAACTGATATTCATCAGCCGGCTTTACACCAATAACAGCATTGCTGCCGAACATATACGGGCGTATATAGAGTGTAGCACCACTGCCATAAGGCGGAACCCATGATTCATTCGCCTTTACGACTTTAAGAACAGCCTCAACGAATTTTTCCTTCGGGAAAACCGGCATTTCAAGGCGGCTGCAGGATCGCTCCATACGTTCAGCATTCAGATCAGGACGAAACGTTACCGTTCTTCCGTCTTCAGTTGTATAAGCCTTTAATCCCTCAAAACAGCTCTGAGAATACTGCAGGACACCGGCGCATTCGTTGATTACAACATTTGCATCTTCTGTCAGGACACCTTCATCCCATTTACCGCCTTTAAAATTAGCCACAAACCGTCTGTCTGTTTTCTGATACCCAAAATCAAGGGAAGCCCAATCAATGTTTTTCTTTTCCATATTTCTATATCTCCTAGATCAGAATGTACAAACCATCATATCCTATAAATTTAATGAAAACTGTAACAACTTTAGCAGTGCTAAAATATTTTGTCAATATACATAAAAAAGAAACGCTTTCAAAAGTCAGATAAATTTTAAAAACGCTGTTTTAATAATATCCACTGCGAATATATACAAATCCCTTTTCAAAATGATCCGGGCAAAATAAGGAAACAATACATAAAGTATATCATCTGCATAATTTTCATTCAATAATCTGTGAACCGATCAATGTTTTTTCCTGAATCAGCAGCTCCGCTGCTTGAACGAGTAAATTGACCTGAAAAAGAAACATTAAAAAAACGAACATAACAGAATAAGAAATCATACCTTTCCCATAATAAAGCAAAATTACGGATAAAAACTTGTAAAAAAGACGATAAAATTCTTCATGTACAATACATATATTCGGGATTATTCTTACTCCAGTCTCACATAAAGGAGGAGATATATGAAAAAGGTCTTATCTTTGACACTTGCTTCGGTGATTGCAGGCAGTATGATGTTTGCAGCACCGGCTAAAAAAATTATTACCGTCGGTTATGCACAGGTTGGAGCAGAATCTGACTGGCGTACCGCCAACACAGAATCATTCAAAAGTACATTTACCGAAGCCAACGGCTATAAATTGATTTTCGATGATGCACAACAAAAACAGGAAAACCAGATCAAGGCAATCCGTAACTTTATCCAGCAGGATGTTGACTACATTGTTGTAGCACCTGTCGTCGAAACAGGTTGGGAAACAGTGCTGGGCGAAGCAAAAAAAGCTGGTATCCCCGTTATACTTTCTGACCGCCAGATGAAACTGTCCGATGACAGCCTTTACACCTGCTGGGTCGGAGGGAACTTTCTCAAGGAAGGGCAGGATTCTGTTATATGGCTTAACAATTATGTAAATAAACTCGGCCGCGCGAAGGATGATCTGAATATCGTTCTTCTGCAGGGGACGATAGGTTCTTCCGCACAGGTCGGCCGTACAGAAGGTATTACCAAAGGGCTCGCAAAAAATCCGAAATACCATCTGCTTGCCAAACAGACAGGAGAATTTACACAGGCAAAAGGTCAGGAAGTCATGGAATCATTCCTGAAGGCATATCCGAAAATCGATGTTGTATTCTGTGAAAATGATAATATGGCATTCGGTGCTATAGATGCTATTAAAGCAGCAGGAAAGAAACCCGGAAAAGATATTATAATTATTTCCTTCGATGCTGTACACGAAGCATTCAACAGGATGATCGCCGGAGAATTGAACTGCGCATGCGAATGCAACCCGCTTCATGGTCCACGGGTAGACCAGATTATTAAGCAGCTGCAGAAAGGTCAAAAAGTACAGAAGATCCAGTACGTTACGGAAGGTGTATTCGATCAGACAAATGCTGCAAAAGAATTACCAAACCGCAAATACTAGTCCTTTTTTCGGAATCTGATTAACACGGGAAGAGCCGGAGCGGGGCAATATTACGACCGTTCCGGCTCTTTTGCATTAAAAAAAGAGGTATTTAATGGAAAATCACGTAGTTCTTTCAATGAAAAATATAACCATGTCATTTCCCGGAGTCCGTGCGCTTCAGAATGTTGATTTTTCTTTATATAAAGGAGAAATCCATGCATTGATGGGAGAAAACGGTGCAGGGAAAAGTACGCTCATAAAAGTATTGACCGGTGTTCATACGCGGGATTCAGGAGAAATTTTTCTTGAGGATAAGCCTATAAATAACCGGTCACCTGAAGAGGCCCATGAAAATGGTATCAGTACAGTCTTTCAGGAAATAAACCTCTGCACAAATCTTTCAGTAGCAGAGAATATATTCGCAGGTTATCAACCACGTACCCGGCTGTTTGCAATAAATTGGAAGGAAATGAATGAAAAAGCCGCTCATATTCTCGCCTGGGTCGGACTGGAACATATCGACGTAACACGTGCACTGGGAGAATATTCCGTTGCCATCCAGCAAATGGTCGCAATAGCACGGGCCGTAAATTTTAACTGTAAAGTTCTTATTCTCGACGAACCGACAAGTTCTCTTGACGATCACGAAGTTGAGAACCTTTTTAATGTCATGCGGCAGTTGAAAGCTGATGGTAAAGGTATTATATTTGTGACTCATTTTCTTGAACAGGTATATCAGGTATGCGATAGAATCACCGTTCTCAGGAACGGTGAACTCCAGGGAGTATTTACAACAAGCGAACTGCCCCGCGTACAGCTTGTCGCCACTATGCTCGGACATGAATTTAATGAACTGGCATCGATACGCAGTCATTCACAGGATATCGACCGGGACGATAAAGTTCCAGATGTTATAAAAGCTGTCGGACTTTCGCATAAGGGAACTATAAAGCCTTTTGACCTGCAAATAAAAAAAGGAGAAGTCATAGGACTTACAGGTCTTCTTGGATCAGGGCGGTCGGAACTTGCACGAACGCTGTACAGTGCAGACAAACCTGATACCGGTACGCTTTTTTTCAAAGGTAACAGACTGAAAGCCTCTGAACCGATAGATTCCATGCGTGCGGGTATGGCTTATCTTCCAGAAGACAGAAAAGAGGAAAGTATTATCGCAGATCTCTCCGTCAGGGAAAATCTTATCATAGCTCTCCAGGCAAAAACAGGTGTATTCAAACTGCTTCCAGTAGCAAAGCAGAATGAACTTTCCGAACAGTATATAAAGGCACTGAATATAAAGACCCCCTCACCGGAAACACTTATAAAGCAACTGTCCGGTGGCAACCAGCAAAAAGTTATTATCGGCAGGTGGCTTATCACACATCCTGATTTTCTTATACTTGATGAACCGACAAGAGGTATCGATGTAGGTACCAAAACTGAAATACAGAAGCTTGTAGTCCAGCTTGCCGGAGAAGGAATGACAATCATGTTTATAAGTTCAGAAATTGAAGAAATGCTCCGTACCGTAAACCGTCTCTGTGTCATCCGTGACGGCAAAAAAGTAGGAGAAATACGTAATAACAATCTGACTCAGCAGGATGTTATGGCTGCTATAGCCGGAGGAGAAAAAAATGCCAGATAAACTGCCAACATTGCAGTCAATACGAAAAAGCCAGCTGCTGCTGCCTGTTACAGCACTGATCATCATGCTGCTGATAAATGTTCTCATCACACCTTCATTTTTCAGAATATCGATCCAGAATGGTGTCTTGTACGGATACACTATCGATATAATAAACCGTTCCTGTGAACTGGTAATTATGGCAGTAGGAATGACACTTGTCGTAGCAGCTTCCCGTGGAACTGATATCTCGGTCGGAGCCGTTGCAGCAGTCGCTGCGGCGGTATGTATCAGACTACTCGGATCGAGTTACGATTCGTATGCGATAGCTCCTGTACTGGCAATACTGATATGCTTTGCCGTGAGCATACTATGTGGCGCCTTCAACGGATTTCTTGTTGCAAACCTGAATATACAGCCAATGGTAGCAACACTTATCCTCTTTACTGCGGGACGCGGTATTGCGCAGCTTATAAGTGCCCGTGAAATAAACGGAGTCATGGTTCCCGGACAGATACTGTATGTCCGTATGGAATCCTTCAAGTCAATCGGCGGATTTCTGCCGGGTATTGTTATTCCGACACCTGTATTTATAGCAGCAATATTCGTACTGGCGACAATTCTCATCCTGAGAAGAACAGCATTAGGACTTTATATACAGACCGTCGGTATAAATCCTAAAGCCGGACGACTCGTGGGGATCAATTCAACGTTAATTATATTCTTTACCTATGTATTCTGCGGATTCAGTTCAGGCGTAGCAGGTCTCATAGCTTCCAGCCGGATTTATTCAAGCGATGCAAATAACATCGGACTTAATATGGAACTTGATGCGATTCTGGCAGTAGCATTGGGAGGCAACAGTTTGGGCGGCGGTAAGTTCAGCATAGCAGGCTCTGTTATCGGTGCAATTACAATCCAGGCACTGACAACCAGTCTGTATGCCATGGGCGTTTCCGCAGACCAGCTGCCTGTTTATAAAGCAATCGTTGTCATTCTTATCGTTACAATGCAGTCCGAAGAATTCAAACGCTGGCGCTCTGCATACAGACTCCGCCGGCAAAACAGGAAAGGGGCTGAAAAATGAAAAACAGACAACTGTTCCGGAATAAACTTGACGGTACAAACTTCCTTCTGTTTGTAACAGTAGCGTTGTTTGTTGTTATGTATATACTGGGTTTGATTATCTATAATGATCAGGGATTCGGCAAAACACAGACATTCCTGAATATGCTCATAGATAATGCCGGTCTTATTATCGCAGCATCAGGTATGACTGTTATTCTCATTACCGGCGGTATAGATATATCAATCGGATCGGTAATCGGTCTGGTATGCATGATGCTCGCCTATTTTATGCAGCATTTACAAATGAATGCATGGATGGCTATAGCTCTCGTCCTTTTATTTGGGATCGTATTCGGAGCTGTACAGGGTTTCCTTATCTCATATCTGAAACTGCAGCCGTTCATCATAACACTTGCCGGTATGTTCTTCTGCCGGGGCCTGACGGCCATGATCAGTGCAAATCAAATAGCCATAACTGATAACAAAACGTTCCTTAACATTGCCAATAAGGATATCTATCTCTTTTTCGGTGCTACGGTAAACAAACACGGTGTCAAAATGTATCCATTCGTACATCCGGGCGTTATCGTTGCGTTAATTACAATGCTGACCATCTGGTATATATGCAAATATACAAAATTCGGGCGTAATCTGTTTGCAGTTGGCGGTAACGAAACTTCTGCCCTGCTTATGGGTATAAACGTCCGCAAAACAAAATTTACCGCATATGTATTGAATGGGTTCCTTGCTGCTCTTGCAGGATTTGCATTCTGTCTGAACACTACAAGCGGATTTGTCGAGCAGGCCCGGGGATTTGAAATGGAAGCTATTGCTTCTTCCGTTATCGGAGGTACACTTCTTACAGGCGGTGTAGGTACCGTTATCGGTTCTTTTTTCGGTGTTCTTATTAAAGCCACTATTGAAACATTCATCAGATGTAATGGAACACTTTCTTCCTGGTGGAATAAGATAGTTCTTTCTGCCCTTCTGTGTTTCTTTATCGTTCTCCAGAGTATATTTGCAATAATTAAAAATAACCGGAAAAAATAATCCGTATTTTAAGGACACATAAAACATGCATTACACATGGCCCAAAGTGTCCTAAAAAACATGCTGCAGGCGTACTCCCTCCTTGGTACACCTGCAGCTTTCTATTTTCAGTCATGCTCTTCTTCCGGCTGGTCTGCTGAAATACGATATTCCCGGGGAGAAATACCTGTCGTTTTCTTAAATATAAAGCTGAAATAATGAGGATCGTTAAAACCGGTTTTATAACAGATATCGGAGCTGAGCATTTTTGTAGTACGTAAGAGTTTTTTTGCCTGATTTACACGAATTTTTGTCAAATATTCAATAAACGTCATGCCACATTCCTGTGAAAAAACAGCACTAAAATGATTCGGGCTGAAAGCTATCTCTTCTGCGACTGAATGAAGGCATATATCGGGATTGGCGTAATTATCACTGATATACTTCTTTGCCCTGAGTATTGCATCGCTGTAACGCGAATGTATTTTAGAATCGCGGAATCTGATAACATTTTCGATTATTCTGTGCATTTCATGTATAAAAGCATCCTTTGAGCTTACAGCCTTGGTAACAAATTCCCGTTTGACTATTTCAGGCATCTGCTCCTTTATGGAACTCCCATTTTCGGAAATAATAGCAGAAATAGCCATAATGATATCAACGACAAGGTAGGAAGCCATAATATCAAACTGTTCTTCATTCTCACCAAGAAGGCTGATAAATTCGGCAATTATGCTGTCAATATCAGATACTGCAGCATAACGCAGCCGGTCTACAATTGGATCGCTGCCAGAAAGTGAAATAGTATGCTGAGGATCCTTTTCTGCATTCGTATCTCGTATTTCTGAATCTTCACTGTTAAGGATGCAATTTTTCTTTAATATCATCACCCTGCTCTCAAGCAGCTTCTCTGCAGTTGAATACGAAAGTTTTATACCCGATATGCGGTCAACCATCGAACCAAGAGCGATAGCAACGGTACAGGCGGGATTATCTGAGCTCTGATGCAGCACCGCCTCGGCAAGCGAATACAGATCTTCCTCTATCGTATCAGCTACAGTACTCCGAAGTATAAAGATAAATTTTTCAAGAGAAAACGAAAATCCAGTAACATTATCAAAACTTGATGCAAGGTCCATCATCCGTGATTTCATTTTATATAATTCGCTAAAGTTTTCAGCTGTTGTGCGGATACCACAAATACAAACCGAATAATAGCGGCCGCTTATATCGAGTTTCAATTCCGACGAATATTGCATCACTTCTTCCGCTGAAATATTGCCCAGTACAAGGCGTGTAAGAAATTTTTCCCTGTCCGCTGTAATATTTGATTCCAGCTGTTTTTTCAGATACTTTATATCATCAAGCTGAGCTTTCTCTGTATCAATTTTTTTTGCCACTTTTGTAAGCGAAACGAGCAGATCTTCCGACGAAAAAGGTTTCAGAATATACTCTTCAACTCCAATACTGATGGCTTTTTTTGCATACTCAAATTCATCGTGTCCTGAAAGGATAATAATTTTTATCCATGGTTGTATTTTCTTTACAAGCCGGGAAAGCTCAAGTCCGTCCATGAAAGGCATTTTTATATCTGTAATCAGTATATCAGGCTTTATGTCCTGGATCATCGAAAGTGCAATTTCACCGTCACCGGCTTCTCCTGCAAGCGAAAAAGGCGTCTCATCCCACGCTATTTTTTCACGGATGCCTTCTCTGACAATTATTTCATCATCAACAATAAAAACGCTATGCATCAACATCTCCAAACAGTTGTGTTTCCGGCCCGCCATCGACAGGCATACTCAACCGGACAACAGTACCGGAACGATACGTACTTTCTATTTCAAACTGGACATCATAATTATAATATAATTTCAACCGCTTGCTCACATTATATAAGCCATATACAGAGGCAAGGTCCTCGCTCCGGCTGGAACCTTCAATTTCAGCTTTCACTTGTGCCAGACGTTCCTGAGTCATACCGATTCCATTATCGGAAACTGAAAAATACATGCGGCTTCCATTTACATGTCCTTCTATTATCAGTTTTCCCCGTTCACGTCTGTTTTTCAATCCATGATAAATGGCATTTTCAACAAGCGGTTGAAGTACCAGTTTCAGAGCCGGTAACCCGGACATGGAAGGGTCATATGTTACTTCATAATCGAGAATATCCCGATATCTGATTTTCTGTATAAACAGATAACTTTCAACATGTTCCATCTCCTGGGCAACGGTAATCCATTCATGTCCCCTGCTGAGTGAAATCCGGAAAAAGCGGGAAAGAGCGCGCGTTATTTCAATAACATCGCTTGTTTTTCCAGCCTCTGCAAGCCAGATAATTGTATCAAGCGTATTATACAAAAAATGCGGCGTAATCTGAGCCTGAAGCGTTTTCATTTCCGCTTTTTTCAGATTCTGCTGTTCACGTATATTTTCTGCAATCAAATCCTGAATTTTTCCGGCCATTATATTCAGGTTGTTTGTCAGATTATCAAGTTCCGCAACATCCGGCACACGGGCCCGGGCTGCAAGATTTCCAGAAGCGATACTGTAGGAAAGCTGTTCCAATTCATATATCGGTTTCCGGATATGCTCCGACACAGATGAAAGAGTAAAATATGCGAAAAATGCTACACAGGCAGCAACGACGATCTGCAACAGAGAAAGTATTAGCGATAATCGTTTTATACTTTCGTTAGTCTGGGCAGCACCTTCAATCTCAGCAACGATAAAATCCTGGAGGATATCGTAAATAAGGCTGGCTACACCCCTGATATCCTCTAAAGTCTTTTCAGTATCGCTTACGGAAGCTCCGTTTTTCGTCTGTAAACCGAGCCGATCGACATTCCGTTCAAGCGTATGCGCTGCACGGGCAGCTACTTCAAGGAGTTGAAGATTCTTTTCCTGTTTCGTATTAAGCATCATCTCGGTTATGCCATCTTTAATACGTGCAAGAATCTGATATTGATTACCCTCATCAAACGTTTTTTTCCCGGCAACGATATCCCAGACTTCATCAGAAATTTCTATTTTTACAGTCTGGTTCAATTCATTTGCCCGGCTAACATTGGTAATAATACGATCATAGCGATACGTATGCACACGTGTAATCGCAAGAGAACAAAGTGTCGGTAGTATCATAATCGAGATGATAACAATATATGATACACGTATCTGTTCTTTTATGCTCTTTCCCGTATTAAAAAAATTTACATGCACAAATGGCCATGACATATCAGTACCCCCTCGGCGGTACTGCGGTAAGATCGTTGCCTTCGTCAAATTCCGTTTCATTTACATGGACAAGCCGTGGTATCGATTCACCGGCAGCAAGTTTTTTTGCAAGATCCATAACCATCGGTCCTATAAACGGATTACATTCTACGACACAATTCACTTTTCCTGCCTTTAAGGCATCAAGAGCCGCCTGTTCCGCGTCGATAGTTACAATACAGATATCCCGCCCGGCATCAATATGCCGGAGTGCCAGTTCATCAAGAACGCCCAAGGTCATGCCGTCATTATGTGAAAAAATAACATCGATATGCTTGTATTTATCCAGCGCATGAGCCATTACTTCTTTACCAAGCGAACGCAGAAAATCCCCACTCTCACTTCCGATTATTTCAAAACAGGGATCACCTCTGATAATCTCCCGGAAACCGGAAGTACGGCCCATAGCCGGAGAAGACCCTTCCGTACCGCGAATTTCAAATATCCGGTATTTTTTGCTGCTGAAACCGTCAAGTGTATGATATTTTCTCTGCAGAAACCGGGCACATTTTCTTCCCTCTTCTTCACTATTTGTACCGATAAATCCCGCATACAGAGATTCGTCTTCGGTATGAATCTTACGATCGATAATCAGAACCGGAATACCGGCATCTTTTGCTTCACGCAGTACCGTATCCCACCCGTCGACAACGATAGGAACAAATACAATGACATCGACCTGATATACGATAAATGAACGGATAGCCTTTATCTGGTTTTCCTGTTTCTGTTCGGCATTCTCATAGACAAGCTGTATACCAGCTTTCTGTGCTGCATCACGTACCGATTTCGTATTGCAGGTGCGCCAGGCACTTTCCGCACCAATCTGGGAAAAACCTACGATGATTTTCTTCTCTGCAGAATTTTTTGGCGCCATTAATGCATCTGTTCCTGCCTTTTCCCGGCATGATAGAAAAAAGAATATAAAGCTGAATATAAGGGTAAAAAAAGCAAATTTTTTCATTGATATTTCCACCTTATGCAAGTATATCACAGTCTGAAGCATTTTTATGCCTGTATATACTGAAAACGGTCTTGAGAGACAATCGGTTCTGCTTGTAAAAAAAGCCGTAAAATACTATAGTAATAAATTAAATAACGTATAGACAGTTCGCGATCCATCCTGTCGTTAAATAAAACCAGGTAAAAGACTTGCTACCATCACGGTGCAGGCTGTCAAAAAAGGACGCAGTATATCTGCGTCTTTTTTTTTGCTCCCGATATGGTCTATACAAAAAAACAGGGGTAAAAAATGTCTAATGAGGTTTTACTGATTCTCTCTCTCATACTTTCGTTCGGCGGACTGTTTGTTTTCTTTTTCCTTTGGGGGAAGGCCGGTATATTCAGCTGGACGGTAATAGCAACGATAACTGCAAATATTGAAGTACTCATCCTGGTACGCGCGTTCGGTATGGAACAGACACTCGGTAACACACTGTTTGCATCCAGCTTTTTGGCGACAGACTTTCTGAGTGAAAATTATGGCAAAAAAGATGCTGACAGAGCAGTTTACATCGGGATAGGAACATCAGTTATCTTTATCATTCTTACCCGTATGTGGCTGTTGTATACTCCCTCCGGAAATGACTGGGTATCGCCTGCAATAAGAACCGTTTTCTCAAATACACCGAGGATTATGGGTGTCAGTCTTGCCGGTTATGCAGTTTCGGAATTGTTCGACGTATGGTCATATCACAAATGGTGGAATTACACGACAAAAAAAACCGGGGACAGCAGCCGTTTTTTATGGCTCCGTAACAATATTTCAACAATGTCTGCACAACTCATAAATATTGTTCTATTCAATTTCGGAGCCTTCTGGGGAATGTATCCGCTGCCTACACTTATTTCAATAACCGTTTCCTGCTATATCATATACATTTTTACAAGCCTGCTCGATACGCCCTTTCTGTATGCTGCCCGATGGATGTATGGAAAGAAAGTCAAAAAAAACATTGACAACTGACAGAGAGCGCCTTTATCATGATTGTCAAGAGGTAAAGGTATGGATTTTGAAACGAGAGATATACGGAATGTGACTATTGCCGGCCACGGCCAGACGGGAAAAACAACGTTACTTGAACACCTGCTTTTTGCCGGGAATGTAATTCCAAAGCCGGCGCAGGTAGATTCAGGAAAAACGGTAAGTGGTAATTCACCTGAAGAAATCGGCCGGCACATCTCCATTTATGCAACCCTTGCCCATGCAGTCTGGAAAAATAAAATAATCAATATCTGGGATACACCCGGTTCCTCTGATTTCGTTGGAGAAGTGATCTCTGCTTTCCGTTCAAGCGAATTTGCTATCATGCTTGTTGATTCCCGAACCGGTGCCCAGATAGAAACAGTAAAACTCTGGCGCGATCTCGACCGGCGGAGTAAACCGCGTCTTGTATTTATGAATCACGTTGAAGATCCGAGGGGAAACATCAGTGCCTCCAATCAGGACATTCATGATAAATTCAATGTCGAAGTTTGTCCCGTGACACTTCCAATGGGGACAGGTCCTTCATACAAAGGAGTTATCGATATACTTCACGGCAAGGCATATTTCAAACCAGAAAACGGATCCAGGGAAACGGCAGCAGCAATACCGCAGGAATATCAGCATATATATACCGATGCACGAAGCATACTGGCAGGTTCCGCCGCAGAAGGCGACGATGATCTGCTTGTTAAATTCATAGACGAAGGAGAACTGACAGACGATGAAATAATATACGGCCTGAAAAATGCTTTTGCCGGTAACCGGGTTGTCCCCAGTTTTTCAGGAGATCCACTTGGAAATTCAGGCCTCATTCCATTGCTCGATTTCATCTCCGACATAGCCCCCTCTCCTCTCGGACGGCTTGAAACAGCAGTCACCGCAGGAGGAGAAACTTCTATTGTAAAAATAGATGCTGGCAATCCGTTCAGCGCGCTTACCGTCAAAACAGCCGGCGATCAGTTCAGCGGACGGCTTTCATATCTCAAAGTACTTTCAGGCTCTCTTACATCTGACTGTGAAATAACAAATATTACCCAAAAAAGAAAAGAAAAAATCGGTAAACTGTACCGGTGCCAGGGGAAAAAGCTGGATGAAGTAAAAAAAATCAGCGCTGGTGATGTCTGTATTGCGGTAAAACTGCCATATACACAAACCAGCGATACGCTGTCACAAAGCCCCGATATGCTTGCATACAAACCCCTTCGTCATCCAGAGCCGGTATATTCCATTGCAGTATCGATCAGCGATAAAAAAGCAGAAGCAAAAATATCAGATCTTCTTGTAAAAGCCGCAGAGACAGACAGGACTGTAACATTTCACTATAACTCGGAAACCAGGCAGAATGTGCTGAGCGGAATGGGTGAGCTTCAGTTGAATATCATTCTTGACCGGATACGTACTGATACAGGAATAGAAATTGCAACATCAGTTCCCAGGGTGGCATACAGGGAGACCGTCCAGCGGAAGGCGGAAGCGGAATACACACATAAAAAACAGTCAGGCGGGCACGGACAATATGCAAAAGTAGTCTTATCAGTACAACCGCTTTCCCGCGGCGAAACATACAAATTCACCAATGCCGTATTCGGAGGTTCAATTCCGAAAAATTATATCCCTGGTGTTGAAAAAGGTGTAAAACAGGCAATGGAACACGGCGTACTGGCCGGATATCCCGTAGTCGATGTCGATGTCACCATACTGGACGGTAAAGATCATCCCGTTGACTCGTCGGATCTTGCATTCCAGATTGCAGCGCGGAATGCATTTTCCGACGCAACGCGCAATGCCGGCCCGATACTTCTGGAACCAGTCATGAATCTTTCCGTGTGGGCCGATACAAAATATCTCGGGGACATTATGTCAGATCTTTCTTCACGCCGCGGCAGGATACTCGGACAAAATACAATAGGCAGCGGTATTGAAGAAATCCGCGCACAAGTACCGCAGGCAGAACTTCTGCGCTATGCAATAGACCTGCGTTCCATTACCAGTTCTACGGGAAGTTTTGAAACGTCGTTTGATCATTATGATCCGATCAGCGGGAAACTGGCTGATACCGTAATCGCATCTGCAAAAGAATTCCGTGCAGAAGAAGCTGCGAATTAAGGAACCATCACTCTACTGAAAACAGGGGGAGGGGTAGAAGATCTCTAAAAATACCGCACTCAGGATTTAAGTCTCTTCATTCGCCGCGGAGGGCGGAATATTCTTCCCCCTCCCTCTGTACGAATAAAAACAGAACGACTGGTTACCTGGCGGCTCCGTCGTTACAACGGATGCGCATCAGACTTACATGTCCTTCGACGGTAACTTTCTCACCGGGAGCTATGGCAAATATATCCTCCGGCTTTACCGGGAAAGATTCTTCCATCCCGGAAGTCTTTACGGTTCCTTCCCCACTGACTGCAAAAAGAAGCTGCCAGTCGGACGGCCTACTCCCCGGAGTTGCATACATACTGTATCCGCCGTTTACGTCTACACGTTCCAGTGAAAAATACTGGCATTCAAACTCTCCGGGAAACTGCTCTACAGACCTCATACCGTCATTTTTTATTACCTGCAGAGCTTTTTCAACATGCAGTTCTCGAGGCCGCCCCCAATCGTACAACCGGTAGGTAATATTCGAAGACTGCTGCGTTTCAAGCAGCCGCAAACCTCCACCGATGGCATGAACGGTTCCCGCAGGTATATAAATAAAATCACCAGTATGGACGGGAAGAAAACGGAGGTAATCCTCCAGATTTTTATTCCGGATGGCTTCACGAAGCGTATCTGCTGAATACACTCCGTTAAGGCCGTAAACAAGTTGCGCTCCAGGTTTTGCGTCAAGTACATACCAGCATTCCGTCTTTCCCCGGGCATGTTCGAGGCGGGCAGCTGCTTCATCATCAGGATGCACCTGAACCGAAAGCGTTGCATCTGCCTGAATAACCTTTACCAGAAGAGGATAGTCGCCATTAATAGCTGCATGAAAATCTTCCTGCATACCATCAGGATGCGTTGAGGCTATCCACTGTTCATAACCCCATATTTTTTTTGACAAAACAGCAGTTAATTTAAGCACTTCGTTACTTTTCCCATAAATGTGAAGGATAATAGCCAGAAGATATCTTTTTGACTATTTCAGCTTTTACAATTTCACGATCCTGCGGATACGTCATACCAAACCAGCTTTCTGTCGACGTAAAGAATCTGATGGCACCTTTGCCGGATGAAATGATTTCACTAGCCGCGACAGGAAGAAGCGCCTCCGCCTTTTCATCCGCCGCATTCGCAGAAATAAATTTTTCCCAGTACTGTCCGAATTCATTGAAGACCGATGGGCAGAATCCGAACAGATTCATACTTACCCACTCTTTTCCGGTCATTTTAACTTTAGTATCACCGATAACACTGATTATCTCATCACCTTCATACGATATTTTAAGGTTTTCGACAATTTTCTCAAGATACCCATCTTTTACAGTACATACACCGCGTGAAACTGACCCACTGCGGCTCATTGTGTTACCCAGCACGTAGCCGACCATCGCATGCTCAGTACAGTTATTGCAGACATCTGAAAGATAATCTCCCAGAGTTTTTATGGCATCGCGCCCATAATAATCATCAGCATTGATTACCGCAAAGGGAGCCTTGATAACATCCCGCGCACATAACACGGCATGCACAGTTCCCCAAGGTTTTACACGAGACGCCGCCGCCGCTGACTGTTCAGCTGTAAGCAGAGATTCTCGTGTCTGGAAAACATAGGAAGCCTCAAAATTCCGGGCGACACGGTCGAACAGTCGTTCCCGGAAATCTGTTTCTATATCTTTCCGTATAATATATACCACATTTCCGAATCCGCTTTTTTTTGCGTCATACGTTGCATAATCGAGCAGACATTCGTTATGAAGTCCCACTCCGTCTATCTGTTTAACTCCGCCATAACGGCTGCCCATTCCGGCCGCCAGTACCAACAATGTCGGTTTCATACAACACCTCTCATAAATAAAAGAGCTGAAAGTATATAATGTTACCACTAAATATCAGTCTTGTAAAGAAATAATCAACAATCACCGCATACCGCAGGATACGTCAGTCTCCAAAGATACCGCAGTCGTAATTTAATCCCCTTTATACGATCCGGGGGACATGATATAATTTCTCCGCACAAATACGAACAATACAAAATCAGTTCTGCATTGCGGCTGTTTCAAGCGCTACCTGCATCATATTTTTGAATGACAGCTGCCGTTCTTCCGCCGTCGTTGCTTCCCCGGTAACGATATGATCGCTTACCGTCAATATTGCAAGCGCCTTTCTGCCGAATTTTGCTGCAAGCGTATATAATTCGGCAGCTTCCATTTCAACTCCCAGAACACCATATTTTGCCCAAAGTTTCCAGTTTTGATTCTCATCATAAAAAAGGTCACTGGATACGCAGGGACCGACATGAAAATTAATTCCCATCTTTCCGGCAACAGTATAGGCAGAAAGGAGCAGGCTGAAATCAGCCGACGGTGCAAAATGCAAATTTCCGAACCGCTGATTCAACAACGATGAATCAGAACATGCAGCGTTTACAAGAATTGTATCCCTGATCTTTATGGAATCATGAATTGAACCGCAGGTACCAATACGAATAGCAGTTTTGACACCATAGAACTGGAACAATTCGTTTACATAAATTGACAGGGACGGCTGCCCCATACCGGTTCCCTGAACAGAAATTTTCTTACCCTTATATGTGCCGGTATATCCATACATGCCGCGGACTTCATTATAACAGACAGCATTTTCTAAAAAATTCTCCGCAATAAATTTTGCCCTTAGAGGATCTCCCGGCAGCAAAACCGACGGAGCTACAGCACCTTCAGGTGCATTGATATGTGTACTCATAAGCCGATTATACCATACTTACAAAAAATGTACACCAAAGCCAGCCGCTTACTACTATTGATTACGTTCCCAGTAACTTCACTATGTATCCGGCCTTCCCTGTGCCGCAGTAAAATCAGTGTTGCTTTCCGCTAATATTTCGACCGTACAAATCGGAAATAATAGCAAGTTTTTCCGACTCACATTTCCCCGGCAGTTTTTTATCCATGCGCCAGGTCCAGTTCGCTCCTGTCGTCGAGGGGGTATTCATACGTCCCTCGTGTCCGACCCCCAGTATATCCTGCATCGGAATAACAGTAAAAGCAGCAGTAGAAGCGAATGCGGCCGTTATCATTTTCCGGCGCAAGTCACCTGTTTTCATCAATTCTACTGCACGAGCCGCATTTATATCGGTTCCCGTCATATAGCTGGCAACAAGACGAAGCTGTCTTACAGGAACTGATTCAAGCCATCCCTGCAATGTATCATTGTCATGCGTGCCGGTATATACGATGCAATCGGAATTATACATATGCGGCAGGAACGAATTAACCATGCCGTTGTGCTTTGCCTCGACAGGATCAAAGGCAAACTGAAGCACTTTCATACCGGGAAAACCACAATAAGTACGGAGCTTTATGACTTCATCAGTAATAAGCCCCAGATCTTCTGCAATAACAGGAAGATCCTGTCCTGCACTTTTTTTCAGCGCCTCGAATAAATCTTTTCCCGGACCGGACATCCATTTCCCTTTTACAGCAGTCTTTTCACCATACGGTACCGACCAGTATGCTTCAAAACCACGGAAATGATCTATCCTCAGATAATCAACCATCGACAATATATGCATGATACGTCTGATCCACCATTCATATCCATTCTTCTTCATTGCATCCCAGTTATATAGCGGATTCCCCCACAACTGGCCTGTAGCGCTGAAATAATCAGGAGGAACGCCTGCGACTTTTACCGGAACACCGTGGCTGTCAAGCAAAAAGAGTTTCTGGTTCGACCATACATCGGCAGAATCGGGAGCCACAAAAATGGGAATATCACCGATTATGGAAATACCGTTTCTATTGGCATACGTTTTCAGCTCATGCCACTGGTCAAAGAAAAAAAATTGTATGGTTTTCACAATTTCTGTTTCCAGAATATGAGAATCATTCCATTCAACAAGAGCCCTTTCATTACAGGCAGCAAGTTCTTCCGGCCACGATCTGTACCAGATACCATCCAGTTTTTTCTTCTGTGCGGCGGCATCATAATATTCTTTTATCGTCATGAACGATGCATACTTGTCAAGCCAGAATGAATTAGCTTCTTTAAAAGCATGGTAAGCATCCTTATCGGCAACAGTACCGCTTTTAATAAACCATAAAGCAGCCTGCCTCAATACCGGCATTTTCCACCATACGACAGAACCATAGTCTACAGGTCCCTCACTTCGTATATATTCCGGCGGCAGAATCGACACCGCTTCAGCGCGTCCCTTTTCTACAAGATATTCAAGATCAATAAGAAGCGGATTCCCGGCATACGTTGAAAATGATGCATACGGAGAGTCGCCATAGCCGGTAGGGCCAAGCGGAAGAACCTGCCAAAGGGACTGTCCGGCAGAAACGAGCCAGTCGACAAAAGAATATGCGCATCGGCCAAGCGTTCCGATTCCCGGAGTACCAGATAACGATGTCGGATGAAGCAGAATCCCACTGCGTCTTTGAAACACCATACCTAATCATATCATGGGAAATGAAAAACAACAACAAATTCGTTGTTATACCATGAAATATGATTCCTCTCTGTTTTTATAACCGTACAATCCAGGTATCAGGCAGATATTCTTCTATAATAGAGCGTACCAGATTATACCAGGAAGTACATTTATCAAGGACAACGGAATCCGAAGAAATAACAACAGGTTCTTTTATCAGTTGCATATCCACATCAGGGACCAGCTCTATCCATACAGGAAAAGCGGCAGCCTCTGCAATTTCCGCAATAAATGATTTCAGACGACCGGAATTCGATACCTGCCTGTCAAGAAAAAATAATGCCGCACTGACACCATTTTCTTTCAGAGAATCAAAAACAAGCTGTACGGCCTTATAAGTCTTATCAATAATGCGATACGTACCATGAAGTCCGGCAAGGTCACGTACAGTCCCGTCACGGCAGAAAAAAACAGGAGAATGGGACAACGCTGTTTCCAGCGTAATAATGGTATTGAATCCATCCACTGCTATACGATCCATATGGACACTGGTAACCTGTTTCCGCAGACGTTCTGCAAGCCGTCGGTCTGATGCAAGCGCACGCACAAGGGCAAGCCGCTGCCGTTCTTTCAATGAATAATGATTGCCGGCAAAGGTAACCGCCTGCCGGATATCATAGCCACGATTTAAAAGCCAGCATATATCTTCGGCAGCC
>DCFS01000183.1:23765-32641 GCA_002319875.1 Treponema sp. UBA1798
AGCGGTATTTTTTCTTCCATATCGTTGTTCACTATGTACGGTTCCATCATTCTGTCTGTAAACAGAATTCCGTCAAGATGATCAGTTTCATGCTGAAAACAGACAGCCAGATCTCCACTGCGACCGCTCTCCTTTTTTTTCCCATTTCTGTCCTGATACTCAATCCAAACCTGTTCTGCACGTTCTACTTTTCCTGTATAACCGGGAAGCGAAAGACAGCCCTCATATCCAAACAGAGACCCCACCTTTTTCACTATTACGGGATTAATCAGCTCAAAACGTTCACCGCAGTAATCGATGACAATCATGCGCTTCAGCAAGCCCACCTGATTGGCAGCAAGAGCTGCACCGTTCTCAGCTGCATTCAGTGTTTTCCACATACCGTCAAGTTGTTCTGCAAGTTTCTTATCAAACTGTGTAACAGGGTTAGCCTTAACGCGGAGGACAGGATCGCCGAAATGCTTTATCTCAAATATTTTCATGTTTTTCCTTCTATATTAATAATAAGATCCGGAAAGCACTTCGTCTACATTTTACTGTTTATCAGTTTTTACCCACCTTTTTTCACGCTTGACAAAAACCTCACGCATATATACTATGCATTATATACTATACAAAGCATAGTAATTTATTTCAGCGGAGTAGTAATGGATATACAAAGAAAAAAGGGAGTTCTTGAAATATGCGTACTTGCTGCTTTAAAGCGGGGCCCGTCGTACGGATACCGTATTGAAAGTGATATTGCTCCTTACATTGAAGTCTCTGAGTCTACACTCTACCCGATACTTCGCAGGCTGGAGGCAAATGGATATGTTTCAACGTACTCACAGGAATACAACGGACGCATGAGAAAATACTACAGAATCGAACAGCAGGGACTTGATAAAGTCTCCACATTTCTGAGCGAATCAGAAGAAATGAGAAAAATCTATACTTTTATTGAAGGGGCGTAATATGAATACGAAAATCTTTTTACATGAACTTGCAGAAAGTCTTGGAACACTAAGTGAAGAGGAACGGAATAAAGTACTCGACTATTATAATGAAATGATCTGTGATGAAGTAGAAAACGGAAAATCAGAAGAAACAGTGATCCAGGACTTCGGTTCTCCGGAAGATATCGCAGAACAAATATGTGTAGAATACGGGAAAACAGCAGCGGCCGCAATCGGTTCTTATAAAAAAATCTATTCACCTGAAAAAACTGTTGATGCGCTTCAAATTTCCGCACAAAACATACGCGTGGAAATTCATGAAATCGCAGAAGGAAAACCCCGCATCCTGTTTAACCCGCTTTCATATGATAAGGTGACAGTAACAGAACAGGACAACGTATATTCTTTTACACATACGGTCCCTTTTCATTTTTTACACTTTTTTTTCCTGTTCCACTTACCGCAGATCATAACACTTGAAGTACCTGTTTCTTATGCCGGAAACATCTTCGTAAAAACATCGAATGCCCGGGTTACAGCAGAACATCTGCGCCATGTAGACAGGGGTACCTTTACAACAAACAATGCCCGCATCATTTTTTCAGGAATAACGTGCAGTTTTCTGGAATTACATACATCAAACGGGAAAATAGAACTTTCAGATTGCAGCGGAAATATATGCAATGCGAAAACAAGTAACGGCCGTATCGCAGCCGCAAACTGCAGTTTTCCTGAAAAACTAAGTTTTCATACAAATAACGGTTCCATCAATGCAGCTGCAATTATTTCGGACAATATCAGGTTCAAAACAAGTAATTCGGCAATCAACGCCACAATAACGGGAGATGCACGAGATTACTCAATACACAGCCATACGAGTAACGGACGGACCAGTTTACCGTCAGACTGGTCGTTCACGGGACAAAAATGCAGTCTTTCTGCGGAAACAAGCAACGGACATATAGACATAAAGTTTTCCGCACCGATAGACAAACAAGGTACTGCGACATAACAGTTATGCATGTAAGCAGATTTCAGACTGTACCGTACCAGCCTTCAAACAGAGCAGACTTCTGCCAGCCGGGCCATGGATATACACGGCAGACCTGCATTCAAAGTAATGACTGCAGGTGCACTTCCGGCAACAGCCCGTCAGGACATACACGGACTGTCCGTAAGGAACATCTGCCGCTATCAGCCGGAACGGGAAATGTCTGTTCAGGCATTACTGCGCTTCGTAGTATTCGTACGCATCTACAATATCAAGATAAACACCATCAAAACCTGCGTCAAGAATTTTTTTTACATAAGAAGAATCATTTCCGTATATCACGCTCTGCCAGTCACTATCCCAGTAACGGACCTTATAATTGCCGTTCCAGTCTGGATTTTCCGCATCAAGCCAGGCTGGTGCAGCATTTGAAATTCCGCTGCTGTCTGTCCAGTCAGATTTCCAGTACCACCGGTAACTTTCAGCCTCTCCAATCGACATATAGGCTATAACAAGACGAGTGCCGCCATTTGCCTTTTTTTTAAGAGTTTTAATCTGTTCTGCCGTATAAAGAAAAGTACCCGAGTCTGTAAATGCATCCATAATAATAATATCATAATTAGTTTTAGCTAATGTACTTACAAAAGTGCTGCCGGGAATACTGTTATCCGGATCGGAAAAGTTTTCGCTGTTCAGCAGATAAATAAAATTTTTTGCAGCAGAAAGAGAACTGACATCAGAGGAATTTACGTTGTACGGGTAATACGCTGCATCATACCCGCTGCTATCAGGAACAATCGCAAGATTTCTGTCAGGAGCAGCAAACCCGATAAAACCTGCAGCCGTATTTTTTTCATACGAATCGGCAATACCGGCAGTAGAACTGCAGTAATCGACAGAAAGTACCGTTTTACCCTGTTTCTGATAAAGAGTACAGATATTCCGAAAATACGTACTGACACTATCCTCTGTTACTATACCGTCGCCGGAATATCCGTAAAACATATCTTCACGTCCTATACCGCTGACAGCCTGCATGTACTTTTGATCAGGAGCTTGTGAAGGTACTGTCATTTCAGTGGCAACCGTAGAGGACCATGCAACAGCCTGCCCATTCTGAGGTATTATGATAAAACTGCTATTCTCTGTATTATCTGTGTTTGTTGTAGTTCGCGCGTAGTCTGAAATTTTTTCAATAAATTCTCTCATACACCGGCGGTAATCTCCGTCAGACGGAGACGCCGTAACTATTCGGGAAGAACTACCGGAAGGAGAACTCCATATACTGTTACAGCTTGAAAAAGGAAATACAAGGAAAAACACGATAGTAAAAATCCTGAAAAGCTGGTTCAATTGTTTTTTCATATTTCCTGTATAGTACCTTAGTATTCTGCAAGTAACAACTCAATGTTACACAGGGAACAGAGTTCCATCATACTCTGGATAAATATATAACACTTTCAGGTGGCAATAGAACATTTCCATCATACCAGCATGTATCACCGGTAAGCAGATTGCGGAATTTGCCGTACAGCCCCTCAAATGAGCTATACTGCTGGCCGGACTGTATAGTACATGCTGACGACGCTGCATTCAACGCGATGACTACAGGTGCGCTTTCTGCAGTATCAGCCCGTTCGAATACAAACTGACTGTTCGTAAGGAACAGCTGCCGGTATCGGCCGGAGCGGAGGGCCGGATAGTCACGGCGGGCCTTAGCAAAGGTTGCAATAATACAGGTCAGATAACTCCATTCAGGACCCTCAAGTGCAGGACGCAACGTATCGTCACCTTCTGATTTTCTACCGGATATACCCCATTCGCTGCCATAATATATACACGGCACACCAGGCATAGCAAATAAAAGCCCGTAAATAAGTGGCAGCTGTGCACGGTTTTTCAGAATACTTGCAAGCCGTTCCACATCATGATTATCTGCAAAGTTCAGCAGAGACATATTCCTGCAGATACCGACTTCTCCGAACAGCCGGTTGAAGGAATATGCAATCTCGAACAGATTCATATCATTCAAACTGGAATAAAGCCCCTTGTAACATTCATAATCGGTACAACTGTGCAGCCGGTCACTTCCAATAAATTTGACATACTGATCTCTGATGACTTCACCAATAAGTACGATATCCCGGCCTCTTTCCTTACCCAGCGAATCGGTCAACGAACGGAGCTTCTGCAAAAACCACACCGGCAGGCAGTATGCAACGTCGAGACGGATACCGTCTATTGAAAATATATCAATCCATTTACGTATCGCACCGAACAGATGCTCCTGTACCGCCGGATTCTCAAGATTCAATCTCACCAGTTCATAATGGTTTTCCCATCCTTCGTAACTGAATCCGTCATTATAATTCGAGTTACCGCTCCAGTCGATATAGAACCAGTCACAATACGGTGACTGCTGCTTATTCTTCTGAACATCCAGGAATGCCCAGAAACCACGGCCGACGTGGTTAAACACACCGTCAAGAACAATACGGATCCCTGCACGATGAAGTGCATCGCATACACCGGCAAAATCTTCATTGCTGCCGAGCCTGCTGTCCACCGTATAATAATCGCGCGTATCATACCCATGTCGGTCGCTCTGGCATACGGGAGAAAAATATACTGCGTTGACTCCCAGTTTCTGCAAATGAGGAATCCACTGCAGAACACGCCCGATCCTGTTTACCGGCTGTGCAGCTCCATTCCATACTGACCAGTCCCACGTATTCTCCGCAGGAGCAGCGCACAAACCAAGCGGGTATATCTGATAAAAAAAAGCATCATCATACCACATATTTTTTCTCCCTGTTGTATAATTAATCAGGCAAAAATGCCGTGGACGAACTGTTTTACCATTACCCGGGCACACGCATCGTCGAGCTGAAAACGCCGGGAGTCAGTCACAGGCGTTGAAAGCCAGGTTCCGATAGAAGCGTTAATCTGAGCAAGGAAACTGACGGCAAACGTATATGCCCGGCCGGCCAGATTCCCGTGTATTTCTGCTGCCCCTGTAAAAAAATGTTCAAGCAGTATATACAACCGGCCGAAATATTCCACCGAAAGCGTTGATGCTTTTGACTCTGGCGGTGCATAGACGCTTTCCATCATGAGACGGTAAAATTCAGGACAGATTTTTGCAAAATCAAAAAAAACCATTACTATCTGAAAAAGCTGGCCATAGATATCGTGTTCATAATCCTTTATGTGATTTTCGTACGTAGTACAGCCGCCAAGTGGTTTTTCCAGCAGTGGGAAATACGTTTCCCATACAGCTTCGAATAATCCATCCTTGCTTCCGAAAAAATAATAGAGAGTAGGTTTGGTAACTCCAGAGGCAACCGTAATATCCTGTATGCCCGTCCCATCATACCCATGTGCACTGAAGAGACGCAACGCCGTATGCAGAATTGTATCTCGGGAATTGGCAGTATCCATATGACATTTATATACCTAACGGTATATAAATGTCAATCATACGAACTATAGCCTGTAAATTATAACATTTCTTTATATAATAAAATATTATCACTATCCACATTGACAGCTGAATGAAATATTCCTACTCTATAGAAGACACTGATAAATGATAAAGTGCTGTCGTAACGACAACCGGTACATTACTATCAGAATAAAAACATAAGGAACTGTACAGCAATGAAAAAACTGAAAACCATCACAGTCTTGAGCACAGTTTTACTTTTTTTTATTTCCTGTTCGGCAGATAAAAATATCGGAAAAAAACAGAGTTTCGATTTCACTGCAGTCACAAAGGGATCGATTGAAAGTACCGTTGCGAGTACCGGTACGCTTGCAGTTGTTTCTTCAGTAGATGTACTTGCACAAATGAGCGGACGTATTGAAAAGGTCTATGTGGACTACAATACCCGTGTAAAAAAAGGACAGATCCTTGCTACTATCAATACTGAACTGCTCAAACTGCAGGAAAAAGCGGCTCAAGCTTCAGTCGACAAATACCAGGCTACCTATGATCTCCAGAAACTGACGGTACAGAACGACAAAACACTCTATAGTAAGGGTTTCCTTTCCGAATTTGATTATAAATCCGCGCTGGCTACACTAAATATAGATAAGGCCGATCTTGAATCGGCAAAAGCATCCCTCGAAGAAATCTCTACAGAAATCAATCAATATGCATATATTACTTCACCCATCGACGGAATAGTGCTCTCCCGGGGAGTGGATCCCGGTGCAAGCGTTACGGGAGGATCGGTTTCTTCGTCAACAACACTCTTCACCATAGCCGGTAATCTGGAAGAAATGGAAATAGAAGCGGAGGTAGACGAACTGGATATCAGTTCTATTAAAGCCGGGCAGGACGTTAAGTTTACTGTTGAAGCAAATCCCGGAGTCAATTTTACCGGTATCGTCAAGGAAGTACGGCTTGTACCGGAAACAGATGATAATCTTGTCTATTATTATGTCATTATCCTCGCGGATAATAAATTGGGGCAACTTCTGCCTGGTATGACGGCAAATGTAAATTTCATCAAGGAAAAAAAAGACAATGTTTACACGGTACCGAATGCTGCGTTCAGGTTTACACCCTCTTCACTGTCTGATGCAGAAAAAAACAGACTGCTTTTCGTGGCAAATCTTCCTCCGGATATGAGCGGGGAAGACAGGAATACCGCTCTTGCAAATTATGACGAACAGGTTAAAAACAGGTCTGCCGACTCGGATAAAACAGGTGTAAACGAAAAAAACAGAGAAAGCGGACTGTCCGGCCTTATGAGTGGCGGACGGATACCCGGTGCAGGAGGCCCTCCGGGAGGAGGTGGTCCCGGAGGCATGGACGGGAAACGGCTGCGGAACAGTAAAAACACACAGGAAAAAGAACAGCAATCACAGGAACCTGCTGCTATTGCCCGTAAACCACTGTGGTTTATTGACGAAAAAGGGCAACTTGCGGCAGTTATGGTCCAGCCAGGAATCAGTGATGCGACGAAAACTGAAATAATCGGCGCCGACGCTCTTGCAGGTAAAAAAATTATTCTGAAAGTAAAGGTCGAGTAACGCAATGGCTATCATAGAACTGCGTGGCATCAAACGGTACTATACTATCGGTGATATCGTTGTCAAGGCTCTGCGCGGTATTGATCTTGATGTGGAAGAAAAAGAATTTCTCGCTATCATGGGACCGTCGGGGTCCGGAAAATCAACGCTTATGAATATTCTTGGCTGCCTGGACAAACCTACCGAAGGCAGTTACGTACTTGATGGACTTGAAACCTCAAAAGCAAGCGCAAATGAATTTGCGGATATACGCAATAAGAAAATAGGTTTCGTCTTTCAGGGCTTTAATCTTCTTTCACGGACAAGTGCCATTGAAAATGTTGAGCTGCCGTTATTTTACGACCGTTCCGGTAAAAAAATAAATGCGCGGGAACGCGCCATCACTGCTCTCAATGAGGTCGGACTGGAAGCACGCCTTGACCACAAACCCAATCAGCTTTCAGGCGGGCAACAGCAACGCGTAGCAATAGCACGGGCAATGGTAAATGATCCTGCCTTCCTTCTGGCTGATGAACCGACCGGTAATCTCGACACCGAAATGACACTTGAAATCATGGCACTCTTTCAGGAACTCAATAGCCGGGGCAAGACCGTAGTAATGGTTACTCATGAACCGGACATTGCTGCTTACTGCAAACGAATTATCACTATGCGGGATGGTTCTATAATTTCTGATACACGAGGATCTGACAACAGACAAGCATCCGATGATCTTGAACACTGGCGGGAAAAAAACAGACATCTGGCCCAGGGAGAACGGACATGACGGTAACAAAACTTGCAGCTGTTTCGATGCGAAGCATCCTTCGCAATAAAATGCGCAGTTTTCTAACGTCGCTTGGTATCATCATAGGTGTCTGTTCGGTTATAGTTATGGTTGCAGTCGGACAGGGATCCCAGGAACAGATCAGAAAACAGATCGCTTCGATGGGAACAAATCTTCTTATGGTTATGCCGCCGAGGGGTCCTCGTGAAGCAAACCGACTTTCAATGAGCGATGTTCACAAGCTTAGGGCAGAATCCAGTTACCTCGCTGCGATAACCGGTGAAATACGGCTTTCAAGTACAAATGTCGTCGGCGGACCGAACTACTGGCCAACATCTGTCTATGGTATTGAACCTGATTATCTGAAAATTAAGGAATGGTCGCTGCAGGAAGGAACCTTTTTCACCGATAAGGATTTACAGGCACGCAGTAAAGTTGCCGTACTTGGTACTACAGTTGCTGCCAAACTCTTTGCCGGACAAGACCCGCTAGGACAGCAAATCAGAATACGTACAACACCGTTCACTGTCATCGGAGTACTTGCCACGAAGGGATCAAATGCTATGGGTACGGATCAGGACGATGTTGTAATGGTTCCGCTTGATACAGCAATTAACCGTCTTACAAAAGACCGTAAAATCGAATCTATAGAAATGAGCATTGTCAGGGAAGATCTGATGGATGAAGCGCAGGCGGAAGTTACAGCGATCCTGCGCGAATCACATAAACTTTCCGGAACCGCAGATGCAGATTTCAATGTAATGAACCAGTCTCAGATCCTCCAGACAGCCTCAAAAACTTCTCAGACGCTTACAACTCTGCTCGCGGCAATTGCAGGTGTTTCTCTGATCGTAGGCGGTATCGGTATCATGAATATCATGCTCGTTTCAGTGACTGAACGTACCCGGGAAATAGGCATCCGTATGGCTGTAGGTGCACGCAGGAGAGATATACTGCTGCAGTTTCTCTCTGAATCAATGATACTAAGTCTTCTCGGTGGTATCACCGGCATTCTGCTTGCGCTGCTTCTAACCTTTATCATGCGCACATTCATGAATACCCCGACACTTGTCAGCCCGCTGATCATTGCGGCTTCAACCGGATTCGCTGCCATTGTAGGCATTTTTTTCGGCTGGTATCCCGC
>DCFS01000272.1:0-4854 GCA_002319875.1 Treponema sp. UBA1798
CCCCGCTGCTTGCGGCGGGGTTGGTACTTACGGCTGTCTTTTATACTTTAAACAGATCTACTTCATCCGCAACCTGCTGAATGGAAGTCCTTATTTCTCCGGCAAGATTCTTAAGTTGCATCCCGGCTTGTTCGATTTTTTTTGTTCCGATAGTCATTTCACTCATGCTGTCTTTCATTGCGGATGTTGCATTCTGAAGGCGCCGGATTTCCTCAAGTATAGCCTTCTGTCCGGCCGTCATCTCAGAAGCTGCAGTCCGTACCTCTGTAGTACTGTCGTTCATCATGTGCAGGGCTTCACTGATCTGTTTGGAACCGGTCATCTGTTCGGACATCGCGTTTTTTATCTGCGACACCAGACCATTCGTATCGGATATTCTCTCTGAAACAGCACTGAATTCACGGCTTGAGTCTGCTGAAGCGACAACAACTTCATTTATTGAGTCTTTGATTTTTTTCAACTGCTCACCGATCGTTTTAGACTGTCCGCTTGAAGTTTCCGAGAGTTTACGAATCTCATCGGCAACCACACTGAATCCTTTTCCTGCATTCCCAGCATGGGCAGCTTCTATTGCAGCATTCATTGCCAGCAGGTTTGTCTGACTTGCGATACTTGCAATAGCCGTATTGGCTGTCTGCAGCATTTCGGACTGTTCTTCTATCTGATGGACTTTTTCTTCTACGTTCTGCTGTTTGTTCCATCCATTTTTTGAACTTTGCTCCAGTTCATTGAAGGACTGAACCATTTTTTCTACTGAAGAATCTACGCTGCCGATATTACCGATCATCTGTTCTACCGATGCTGAAGATTCCGTAATACCGCTTGCCTGATTTTCTATCATCTTTTCCAGCGAGGCAATGTTCTGCGAAATTTCCGTTACGGCCCCGGCTGTTTCTTCAACACTGGCTGCCTGATTTGAAATCTGGTTATTAACCGTTTCAATATCTGCAAGAATCTGGGCGATCGCGCTGGCTGTATCTTCAATGCTTCCCTGCATACCGTTGCCGACATTCGAAAGCGAGTCCTTCGAATTCTTGATGCTGGTAATAATTGTATGCAGCTTTCCTATAAAACTGTTGAATCCATTGACAACGGATCCCACTTCGTCGTTCGATTTTGTTGTGTCAAGACGTTTTGTCAGATCAGCGTTGCCGGAACCGATGGCGGTAATAGCCTGTTCCAGACGCTTAAGGGGAGTAAGTGAATAAATGATCATTGCGGCTGCGGCAAGAATCAGAATAACGGTAACGACAAGACATCCGAGCGTTATTTTTTTTGTGAGGTTTATCGCCGTCTCATTTACCTGCGAAAGCGGCACGACTGCTGCTGCGGACCACGACGTTCCGCTTACAGGGCTGTAATACACGAATACGTCGCCATACCTGGCGTCATATGCGATTGCAGAACCGGACTTTCCCTGTATCATGGCCTCTGTTACGGGAACGAATCCATGCAGGACTGAGGCATCATCTTTATCCGGGTGGGCAAGATTTTTGAGCATGCGGTCCTCGTCGGGATGTGCAATAATAGAACCTGCCCCGTCTATAACATACATATATCCCTTCTGACCTATTTTCAATTCCCTGACCATTTCCTGCAGATGATCCACTGTTACGATGCCTGCAAAAAAACCGATTTTCTTTTTGTCTGCATTATAGGCCGCTACGCATACCTGATAAATCATTTTTCCGGAGACCTTCGAAACGACAGGATCCCCTATATAGACATCTTTGCCTTCCTGCATGATTGCCTTAAAATACGGTCTGTCTGAAACAGGCTGATCGGAGCCGAGGTCGACATGTGCGATTGCAGCCGGTCCGCAGAATATGACGTCGTAAAAATCCTTCGATCTCCGGTCCTGAATACTCCTCAGCCACGCTACGATTTCTTCTTCCGTACCGTGCTGTACGATATCAGCTTTTACATATACGTTAACTTCATGCACGAACTGCTGGGTCCAGAGACTCACCGAATTAGTAAAAGCGGGAACCATAACCTCAACATTCTGCTTGTAACTTGTCCCCGCACCTGTTGAAACGATGCGTACGGAAAGAATACATAACGCGCTGAGCAGAAATAAAATCAGAAATCCGAGATATACCGAAAAACGGAATACCATGCTCTTTTTCTTAAACACAGGGCCGGAACGTTTCTGCTCCTGCGTTACAGTTGTTTTCATCAGACACTCCTCATTTTTTCAGGCCTGGATATACTGCTTTCTCCGGCAATACCATCGATGTCCGTATATGCGGAAATAAAACACACTTATTCAAACCTGAACATATTTTTATATAATTTTTTGTACTGTTCACTGCCGCCGGTTACATATATTTTTTAGGTGTATCAATTGTGACCGTATCGCATTTCCGTATTGTTTCAGGAGTCAGCTCCTGCCCGATTCCGGGACGGTCCGGAATTTCATATATACCGTTTACCGGCTGGTAATCGTACAGACAGGTCGCCCGGCTTTCCGGATTCAATGCGCGCTGATGGTGTTCGTGAATAATAAAGTTGGGGAGGACAGCCTCCAGCTGCAGCGCTGCGGCTTTTGAAATCGGACTGCCGCAGACGTGAATCTGGACCGCACAATCATAGGTGTTTGCCATATCGCATATTTTTTTTGCTTCCGTTATGCCTCCGCACAGACATAAATCAGGCTGAATCACCTGCAGTGACCGGTTTTCAAGAAATTCCCTGTATCCCCAGCGTGTATAAATGCGCTCTCCTGATGCAATAGGTATATTTACTTTGTTGTGTATTTCGAGCAGGTTTCCCGGATTAAGCGGATGCGCCGGCTCTTCATAATAGAAAATCCGCAAATCTTCCAGCGCCTGGCCTATCTGAATAGCCGCTGTTGTATCAGTATTTGAATGCATTTCAATAATGATATCAAGATCTTCTCCTCCGGCTTCCCTCATTGCCCGGACCCTGTTATATACCGTTCTGATTACTTTTTTTTCAAGCGGTCCGGTAATTTTCCAGTCCCCTTTGCCGTCCGGTCTGTCACTGAATATGATCGGATCAACTTTTATGCAGGTGTATCCGTCTGCAACCGCTTTTCTTGTAACTTCCGCATATTCCTCCGGTGTAATCAGTGTCTGTTTTTCAATCTTTTCTCCCCAGTTAAACTGCAGCTGACTGGCATAGACCCGCAGTTTTTCATTTGTTTTTCCGCCGAGAAGCTGATAGACGGGAACTCCGAGAGCTTTTCCCTTGATATCCCACAGCGCAATATCGATTGCACTGATACCGGCATTGATAACGGTGCCACCACCCATTCCCCAGAAAGTTTTACGGAACAACGTTTCCCATATCTTTTCGATTTTCATGGGATCTTCTCCGATAATCGCTTCTGCAAAATCCTGTACAATGCCAAACCCCGCACGCCATCCCTTTCCGTACGCAAGGCCTGCTTCTCCGAATCCGCTTATTCCCTCATCTGTATTAACTCTGACTATAACGGGACTCCAGGCTCCTCGTTTTGAACCTGCATTTCCGCTTGGAACCTGCATGACATCGATACTTGTAATTTTCATACATACCTCTAATTAAATATTTTTTATTCAAACGAAACAGAAGATACTATATGGACAGCTCCTCTTCTGTATCTGACAAGCGCATAGATAATACAGGCGAATAGAAACACAATATTTATTCCCGATACTAACAGAGGCAGCTGCTTTAATGACAGAAAAACCAGATATATCTGGGCTATGAAAGTAAACGCCATAAGCAAATAAAACAGAAAGTCGGGAATGTGTAAAAATGATTTTTCCCATTGTTCCCGGTATAGGACCGGCAGTTTTACAATTGCGAGGGCTGTTATCATCCGGAGCAGATACCCGACAAGAACGAGGTTGCTTGTTATGGTTTTGATGCTTAAATTGAATAAAAGGGGGAGAATGCCGACAACGTAGATAAAAGCCATAATGACAACCGGAACTTTTTTCGAGTTGCACCTGCTTACGGAAGCCGGGAACCATCCGTCCTGGGCTGCACGGAGAATAGGATTAGCCCGTGAGCCGTAGGTAGAGTTCAATGTCGTCGATAAAGCCATAAGGGGACCGCAGATAATAAACAGTGCGAATGCCATACCGGGAAAAATCTGTTTTGCAACAACTGTTAATGGTTTATCCGCGACTTCCGTTACCGGCAGAACTCCACAGTTAACGATCGCCATTGAAACATATATGATGAAAATAATTCCCGTTGAAATCAATACAGCCAGAGGAATATTTTTCTTTGGGTTTTCCGCGTCTTTACTGAAGTTTATGACCATATACTGCCCGTAGGTAGAATATGCGTATAGAGAAACTGCCGCCGCAAAACCGGAAAATCCGTGTTCAAAAAATCCGGCAGCAGAAAGATCGAATACAGCGCCGTTGACATGAAACATGCCGATAATTGAAAATGAAAGCAGGGCCGCAATCAGTATTGTAGTCAGGACTTTCTGAACTTTTGCCATAACGGTAACGCCGAACAGATTCAGAATAAAAAACAGCGTTACTGAAATAATTCCGGTAAGCTGTGCATTTAACAGCGGGAACAGCGAATGCAGATACCAGCCTAACGACGTGCCCAGAAGGGACAGATTCAGACACTGTGTAATAAACGCAAGCGCATATGCACCGGCGGGCCGTTCACCCAGCATCCCGAGAACGATACTGTATTCTCCACCCTTCAGAATTACCGTGCTGCTCAAAAAAATGAACGGCAGGATGCTTACAAATCCGATTAAAACAGCTGTTGCGTATGCCAGCCACGCAGATGGTCCTGTGACTCCAATAGCAGGTCCTATAATGGTCACCACACCGGCTCCGATTACCTGCCCCGCCGAAATGGCGACCAGATCGG
>DCFS01000272.1:5096-5269 GCA_002319875.1 Treponema sp. UBA1798
CGAAATGGCGACCAGATCGGTCAGGTCAAGATTTTTACCTTTTTGTCCAGGTTTTTTCATAAACTACTTATTCTCCTTTTTAAATTTTTGTTTTTGTTTAAAATTGTTTAATTTACCAGCAAAATTTTACTTTTTAATACTACACCCATTATAATGGGCGGTATATTACATTT
>DCFS01000024.1:0-1877 GCA_002319875.1 Treponema sp. UBA1798
ATTTCTCAAATTTCAATCCAGAAAACAAAGGGAACTGCCGGTTATGACGATTGCGGGTTTTAAGCGGCACCTTCCCGGGATGCCGGAACTGCTGTAAAGCAGTTCCGGTTTATAAAGGGAACCTCTAAAAACTTCAGTTTTAGAGGTAACTCTGAAAGCGTCTCAGTTTTTTACAGTATTTTTGAATACACGGTTCAAAGCAATCGCATGGAATTCAATTCCCTGTACAGCAGATTTGATCATGTCTGCATTTGCCTGCTGGTAGAGCGGATAAATAACGACGTCATCCATCGCAATTTTTTCAGCCTGCTTCATGGCATTCCAGCGGTCTTCCGGTTTCGTGCAGAATTCACCGGTCGTGCACTTTGCAATAAGCGCATCGTAATCCGCATTGCTCCATAAACCGTAGTTGTTTGAATTATTGGTCACCCACATACCGAGATAGGTCATAGGATCAGCATAATCCGGGCCCCACCGGGTAAGACCTACTTCAAATGTTCCGTCCTGCATATCTTTTACACGCTGTTTTTTCGGTTCAACACGGAGATTCAGCGTAAGCCCCGGCAGTGTGCTTTCAAGTTCTTCCTTGATAACAGCTGCAACATTCTGCTGGATTTCTGTATCGTCGACGATCATTTCGAATTTGAAAGCTTTCTTTTTCAGTTCTGACTGAGCTTTCTGGTAATACTCAAGCGCTTTTGCTTTATCGAAAGCACTTACGTCGGCAAATTCTGTCTGGCTCGGTGTAAAGTCTTCTCCCTTTGAGTTGAACGCATACTGGTTCGGTACGCATGAGAAAGAAGCCGTAGAACCGTCTTTTACGACGCTTTTTACGATCGTCTCACGGTCAAGGGCAAAGTTCATGGCTTTTCGCAGATTCAGGTTTTTCAATGCAGGAACTTTTGTAATATTCGGTGTGATATACCACAGGTAACCGGCTCCGATACTCTTGTATTCAGGATCGTCCTTTACCTGATCCACCTGGTCTCCGGAAAGCTGTATGATATCAAGGTCTCCGTTCTTGTAACTCAGCAGAGCCTGCTGGCTGTCCTTTATTACCTGATAATTGAGACCTGCAAGTTTGACTTTTGCCGCATCATAGTATTTTTCGTTTTTAACCAGTTTGAAGCTGACTGCAGCAGGCTGATAGTCGGTCACTATGAATGCACCGTTGCTGAGCAGAGTCGAAGGACTGGTGGCATAGGAATCACCGCATTTTTCAAAAAAGGCTTTGTTTACAGGATAGAAAGTCGGGAAATAAAGAATCTGGTCGAAATAGGAAACGGGAACATCCAGTTGAACTTCGAACGTTTTTTTATCTACCGCTTTTACACCGAGCTGGTCAACAGGTAGTTTACCGGCTTCAATGGCAGCTGCATTTTTTATCTGCCCGATATCGCTCATCATATAGGCATATTCCGAAGCAATCTTCGGATCGACAGCACGCTGCCAGCCGAAGACAAAATCATCCGCCGTAACAGGTTCGCCGTTTGACCAGTTTGCATCATCACGGATTTTAAATGTATAGGTAAGGCCATCGGGAGAAACAGTCTCGCCTGCACACAGAGCGTCAGTGACGGAACTATCAGCTTTCATCTGTTTGAGCCCGTCAGTAAAATCTGCTATTACTTCAAACGAAGTACCATCTGTTGCAATCTGAGGATCAAGGCTTTCGACTTCAACTTCAATCATGACATTCAGATTTTTACCCGCAGCTGCAGTTTTGCCTGCACTTTTTTTACTGCAGCCGGTCACCACACACAGACCTGCGGCAAGAGCTGCCGCTGCCATACCCATTGGAATACGTTTCATATACTTTATAACAACCTCCGGACAAAAAAAGGAGTTGACCGGCTTTTACCGGACAACTCCTCTGT
>DCFS01000024.1:2258-3776 GCA_002319875.1 Treponema sp. UBA1798
CCGGTGCAGGATAACTGCGAATTTGCATTTCTCTATTTTGTGGATTATAGTTAAAGGTACTAATGCAGATACTATTACATACAGTCTCAGGAGGATATCCGGAATGAAAAAAATAGCTGTTAAAATATTTCTTGCAACGTTATCTACGGGTGTCGCCGTCGGTGCAATCTGTCTTGCCGCAAATCTCTTTCTCTTTAATAAAATAAGCCATGACAGCATAGCGACCATCGACCGCACGCTCAGAGAAGATTACGATGCTTTAGTCAAATCGGAAATAGAAACAGCTGTTTCGACCTTGGACTGGTACAATACACAGTATACGGCAGGAACTATGTCTCTGGAAGAAGCGCAGAGACAGGCTGCTGATGTTATCCGGAACACACGATATAACGATAATTATTTCTGGATCGATACTTCCAAAGGCGTCAATGTTGTTTATCTCGGTACGAAAACAGAAGGCACAAACCGGTACGATCAGAAGGATCTAAAGGGAAATCTTTTTATTAAGGAAATCATAGATAAGGCGATCAGTGGCGGAGGATATACCGACTACTATTTCCCGCGGGCAGGTGAATCCGAGGCGAAACCTAAACGGAGCTATTCGGCATATTTTAAGCCGTTCGACTGGGTCATCGGTACCGGTAATTATATAGACGATATAGATACCATCATTGCTGCAAAACGGAAAGAATCTGTCGAAATAATACAAAAAAGTACGATGCCCCTGATATTCATACTGCTTGTGGTTATTGCCCTGGCTACAATAATTGCAGCGGTTATCGGCAGAGCTATATCAAAACCCATACGTACGGTTTCTGGCGTACTTAGAACGCTGGCTAACGGAGAGGGAGACCTGACAGGCAGACTTCCTGTCCTTTCAAAAGATGAAGTCGGTGAATTAAGTAAAAACTACAATATATTTCTTGACCGCCTGACACAGATTGTCCGCTCCATAAATGCAACAGTGCTTCAGGCTGTCAATCTGAAAGAGATTATGACAAACGCAACTCAGGAAACGTTCAGCGCTCTTCATGAAATATCGACAAACGCATCTTCAATGAATAACCAGATGCAGACGATGGATGAAACTACGGAAAAAGCCGCACAGGCGGTAGTCAGAATCAATGGGAACATCCTGTCCCTCGACAGCAGCATAGAAAATCAGACCAGCGCGGTGGAGGAAGCAACAGCTTCCGTAAAACAGATAGTTACATCACTGAAAACTGTTTCCGATATAACGAACGAAAAAAATCATGCCAGTAAACAACTGGCGGAAACATCACAGAAGGGCAAACATAATGTGGAAGATACCCGTGCAGTAATCAAGAGCATAAGCGAAAACATCGGAGCCATAAACGAAATGGTTTCGGTTATCAATTCGATCGCCTCTCAGACAAACCTGCTCGCAATGAATGCTGCAATAGAATCAGCTCATGCAGGAGAATCCGGTAAAGGTTTCGCCGTCGTTGCAACAGAAATCAGAAAACTTGCAGAAACATCTTCCCTGAATGCAAAAAA
>DCFS01000023.1:0-7341 GCA_002319875.1 Treponema sp. UBA1798
TCATTGCCATACCGGATAACAGAGGGGAGTACCGGTTCGAAAAATGGAAATTTTCCGGGACTGTCACGGGAGAAAACGGACATGTATTCTTTTCAGGTACCGGTTTTGATGGAAAAACTCTGGCACTTCTGTATGAAGAAGATTCCGGATACAGTACAGCAGCTTCATTTGCCGCCTGCCGCGTACTTACACAGGTCATTCATGATATGATTTCCCCATGTCTTCCCGGGGCAGGTGGTATTCTGGTCTCGGATACAATGGGGGAAAAAAGTATCACGCTGCTTTTCCTTCCTCCGAAACTTTTTGAAAATGCAGCTCTTAATGCAGGGAAAAAATCCTATGCGGAACTGCAGGGGTTCTGGTACTATAAAAGCCGCTCGGATATTGAAACGCTGACATTCCTGTGTGCAGCGATCGCGTACAGAGCGCTTTCGGGCAGCGTTCCATATACCAGTGAAGATAATGACAACAGGCAGGCTGATATATACGACGGCTTATTCATGCCTATAGAATACAGGATAAACGGCATAAAGCAGGAACTCGCTGCAGCAATCGATGCAGGATTGGATCCCGTAAAAAAACGGAAGGCAGCTACCGGTCTAACAGATTTTCCACTCAGTATGCTGCAAAAGGCATTAAGACTGGGAGATACAGAGACCGGCATACTGCCTCCGGATGGATCTGAGCTGATACCCCGGGAACAGTTCGAACAACAGGCAAAGCTTTTGTATAAAAAACAGCAGCAAAAAACCGCTTTTAAACGTTTTATAAGAAAACACAGCACACTGTTGACCGCCAGTGTCATAGCGATCATTATACTGATTATCTCCGGTATAAACTTTCATAATGCACAGGGAGAACGCCCGGTTTCTACAGGGCTGACATCAGAAGAAACGGTCCTGTCATTTTATGCCGGTATGAATGTTCAGAATACGGATCTGATGCAGGCTATGTCTTCGGGGAAAGCTGCAAATAATTACATCAATTCAATAAGCGGAATTTTCGTAACCGGCAAAATGCGGCAGGCATACGAAAGTATTGCTGCACCGGTTACTCCAAGTCTATGGTTTTTTGCAAAAGACAAAAACAGGCAGCCTGTCTACGGCCTGACCCGCTTTATGCTCGACAGCAGGGAAAAGCTGCCGGTTTCTTCTGCACATCTCTTAAAGGAACACATTTCTCCGGTTACTCAGGAAAACGGAGCCTTTCTCAAAAACGGCGATACGGCAACGCACACAGTGTCGTACAATGTTCTGCTTTCAACAGGCAGCGGTATGTCTGTCCGCAGCTGCACTGATATACTGTCTCTTACATACAAAAAAAAGCGCTGGATCATTACCGATATACGTGGCGATACAACTGAAGTGACCTTTGATTACCAGACTTTCCTGAAAGATCTGGAAACAGAAAGGAAAGCGTCCGGTGAAAATATTCCTGCAGCAGTTACTGTACTTCGTTTAAAATATCCATGGGTACCAACGGACACAGACATGATCGAAGCACAGAAAAGCCAGATCGGACAACCCAGATAGAGAGACAAATGTACAATTTTTGTCAACTTGACATTTCTTAACAAATTTTCTATTATTTCATGAAATATATAGAGGGTATGTTAATTATGGAATACAATCTTGAAAAACAGCATGAAAAAGGCAAACTTCATGCAATAGAGCGGATCAAAGCACTTTGTGATGAAAATTCCTTTATGGAAATCTATTCCGGTGTACGCCATCACTGTACCAGCTTCGGAATGGAAAAAAAGGATATTCCGTATGACGGCGTAATAACCGGTTTCGGAAAAATTAACGGCCGTAAGGTTGCTGTCTATGCTCAGGATTTCACCGTACAGGGTGGATCTCTGGGGCTGAAACATGGGCAGAAAATTGCAGAACTGATCGATAAAGCCGTTCAGAACCGTTGCCCCGTTATCGGAATAAATGATTCAGGTGGAGCCCGTATTCAGGAAGGAGTTGATGCACTGTGCGGCTATGGTGATCTCTTTTATCAGAACGTACGCGCCTCTGGTTCCATTCCCCAGATATCAATTATCGCAGGGCCTTGTGCAGGTGGTGCCGTATATTCCCCCGGAATCACTGATTTTATTTTTGCTGTCGACAAGATCAGCCAGATGTTCATCACAGGTCCGAAAGTTGTCAAATCGGTCATGTTTCTGGACATTTCATCAGAAGATCTCGGAGGCGCTTCTATCCATGCAAAAAAATCCGGTGTAGCGCATTTTCGCTGCCCTGATGAACATGACTGTTTTCAAAAAGTAAGGAAACTGCTCGATTATATCCCTCATTATTATGGCGATAAAATCACTGCGGACAGTAAGTTCAAATACAATGCAAAAAAAGCAGAAAAGGCAATTGCATCGATTCTGCCTGAAAATACCAAGCAGGGATATAATATCAGGGATATTATTGACTGTACTGTCGACGAAGAAACCTTTTTCGAAGTTATGGAAGAATTTGCTGCAAATGCCGTTACAGGATTCGGCAAAATCGAAGGAAAAACTGTCGGTATCGTAGCAAATAATCCTAATGGACTCGGTGGCGTTCTTGACTGCGATTCCAGCGATAAAATCGCACGTTTTGTGCGTTACTGCGATTCTTTTAATGTTCCCCTTCTTACATTTGTGGATGTTCCGGGTTTTATACCCGGACCGCAGGAAGAACAGAAAGGCATTATCCGCCACGGAGCAAAAGTAATCTATGCATATAGTGAAGCCAGCGTCCCGAAAGTAACAGTCATTACACGCAAAGCATATGGTGGTGCCTATATTGCCATGTGTTCAAAGCACCTCGGGGCAGACTTTGTATATGCATGGCCTACAGCCGAAATTGCAGTCATGGGTGCTGAAGGCGCTCTGGGCATTCTGTATGCAAAGGAAATGGCAGACCCTGCAAAAGCAGCATTTGTCACAGAAAAATCCAGGGAATATAAAGATACGATCATGACCCCGACAACAGCTGCCCAGCGTGGTTATATATCGGAAGTCATCCAGCCGGCGGAAACGAGAAGCCGGGTCTCTGAAAGTTTCGCGGTACTTGAAAATAAAACATTGATGGACCATCCTGCAAAAAAACACGGCAATATACCTTTGTAAAATTACAGGAAGGAACTATAGACGTAACGGCAGTTCATGCGGAACTGCCGTTTTTTATATTCTGTACTATCGGTATAGCATCCGGCTGCCACGGGTATTATGCCAGACGGAGCCATCCGTATATTTTATTTCTGTAATACAAAAATCCTCTATTTGCCATACTCCGGGAGGATCACCAGATATATAATCGGTCAATTTAATTCTGACTTCCTCAGAAGAATACGATCCGATAAATTCTGTATGCATGGAACTTATGTATCCCGTATTCTGGCCGATATCTTCAGCATCTTCTCTGTAAAGGCTGAATATGACAAAAAATTGTTCTACCGTATTTATACTTTCATTATAAAAGATAAATGATAATTCCGGGTCTGCATGTCCGTAACCGCTCGCTTTTCCAGAGACTTCAATCTGCCCTATCAGACAGGGATAGTTTTCTCTTCCGACAGATATACAGCCCGACATAATAACCGGTAAAAAGGCAATTATAATCTTTATACAGTTCATACATATAATACTATTGACGTAACAATTCAAACCCGGAACACTATATGCTGAAAATAGTCAAGGATTGTTTTTTAAGAAATTTTCTGGTATTATTACTTCACTTTCGTAATGCCTGATGTTTTAAACGCAGGGAGATATAAGCATGATTACTTACTGGCAGCAGCTTCATGAAAAACTCATCAGGAAAAAAAAGGAAGAACTTGACGATACGCTTAATACATGGGTAGATGCACGTTCTGTGACTCATGAAGATATTACAGAGTTACAGCAGAAATATTCTATTGAGGAAGAACATATTCTGGATATACTCGATCCTGATGAATTATCACGTATCGAAGGATCCTCCAACTATGTGCTGATCATAGCGCGGCTTCCTATTTTTGTATCCGATGCCGAAATTCCTTATTTCACTGTCCCTCTTGGCATTATTCTGAAAAATAAATTAATTATCACGATATGCTGGACTGATTGTGAAGTTCTGAAAGATTTTTCTGCAGGACGTATAAAAAATATGTCACTGGCTGATTTCCCTGCTTTTATCATACAGGTATTAAATCGTGCCGACATTCTTTTTCTGCGTTATCTGAAAGAAATCAACAGAAAGTCCGCAGGCATACAGAAAGAACTGCAGGTATCCATTGAAAACAAGGAAATCATACAGCTTCTCAATCTCGAAAAATCTCTCGAGTTTTTTACTACGTCTTTAAATAATAATCAGTTATTGTTAGAAAAATTCCGTAAAACCAGACTGTTACAGCTCGATGCAGAAGATCTTGACCAGCTTGACGACGTTGAAATCGATAACAGACAGGCAATCGGTATGGCAGACACGTACAGCAATATACTTTCAGGAATGATGGATGCCTTTGCCTCAGTTATTTCAAATAACCTGAATATTGTAATGAAAAAATTGACCATCATCAGTCTAATCATGATGGTACCGACGTTTGTAGTAAGTTTTTTCGGTATGAATATTCCGCTTCCGTTCGCTGACCGTGGCTGGACAGGCATAGTAGTTATATCATTTCTTTGCATTCTTGCCACAGTTTCAGCACGATTTATGCTCCGGGACAGATCTGCGTTACAGAGTATAACTGCTGGTGAACGTAAAAATCGCGGCAAAAAAGGTTTTCTCCGGAAAAAAAGCGGACGTGCAAAGAACCAGAAAACTGATACTGGAAGCATTGTATGAAAACAAATTATCTTATTGTAATAGTGGCAGCTGCCTGTTGTGCATTTTTTCCTTGTCCTCAGCAGCTTTCTGCGGGGGATTTCAATAATATAGACCTTGTAAAACTGGGACCGGAATCACCGGCTGAATTTGATGTCTTTACTATCGGGGATAATACGCAGTCATATACAGCACTCCGCAGGATTACCCCTTTCCATATGAACCGTTATGAAACAACGTATCAGCTCTGGTATAGCATAAGAATAAAAGCCGAAAGTTCCGGATACGTATTCAGAAATCCGGGGCAGGAAGGCTCTTCGGGACGCCGCGGCAGAGTACCTACTGAAACCGGCTGCTTCCAGCCGGTAACGATGATAAGCTGGTATGATGCGGTAATATGGTGTAATGCCTTAAGTGAACAACAGGGACTGGAACCATGTTACACGTATAAAGGAAAAGTTCTTCAGGATTCCACAGACACAGCCTCCTGTGACCTCTGCGAATGTAACTGGAACGCTAATGGCTACCGTCTTCCCTCTGAGGCTGAATGGGAGTATGCGGCACGTAAAACAGCGGCCGGTTACCAGCGGGGGGATCTGGCAAGCGGACAGATAGATGCCCTTGGGTACAGCAATGAAAAATATCCGGAAACTGCAATCGCATGGTACGACGCAAACACAAACAGGACAAGGACTGTCGGAACTGCAGGAGTGCCCTTTGATCCATCCGTTGAGGCTGTTCCCGGAAGCGGTAATGCAAACGGATCCGGATTGTACGACATGAGCGGGAATGTTCTTGAATTCTGCTGGGACTGGATGGCAGACTATACAGAAATGGAACCGGGAAAAAGGGCATGCGGTCCGCTCTACGGATCCCAGCGCATCAGCCGGGGTGGAAGCTGGTCTCCCTATACCGGCTTTATTTATTCAGCTGACCGGTATGCCTATGATCCGAACGAAGTCTATAATTATATGGGATTCAGGTTCTGCAGAACAAATTGAAAAGGACAATCCTTTAAGAATATCAGACGGATATATAAAGCTCACCGTTTTTTTAATTCCGAACCGGTAACCCGCCATCTGCCTGATTCTTTTGCAACCTCCATGAGGGCATAATACCCCTCTGCAAAGGGGCCAGGATTAATAATTGTAGAAGAACCGATCATATCAATCGCAATGCCTTCATGAATATGTCCCGTAATGACGGCAAGGGGCTGTTTTTCTTCAACAAATTTCCGCAGTAAAGGAGAACCAGCATGGACACCGGGAGCTACCTGATCGCATTTCGTATCCTTCGGTGGATTATGAGTAATCAGAATAAGATTATTCCAGTGGCCGTTTTCATCAGCACCACATCCGGCAGAATCGTCAATTATCTTCAAATCTGAAACCAGTTCCTCATCCGTCCGTTCATTAGGCGTTGTTCCTGTAAATTTGCTCCCTCCTCCGCTACCTGCGAAGACAAGCTCTTCATGATACAGAAGGCACCCCTGGACACAGATATCTTTTTTTTCAACTTCTTCAAGGAAAGCCGGTTCATCACAATTACCGATAACGGAATAAATAAGTTCATGTTTTTTGCATAATGCTTCCAGTGCCGGACGGCCTGTTTCAGTGTGGCCGAACTTTGCAAAATCTCCGGCAAACAGAACCGCGTCCACAGATCTGAATTCTTCATCCAGACTTTCCAGTCTGCCATATTCACCGTGCATGTCTGATATAACCAGAAACTTCATAGTATACTCCTATAAACGGCCAATCACGCTGCTCAGAACATCCATCTGTTCTGGCGTGCCGATAGTAATGCGCAGAAAATTCTGTATTCCCTCGGTAGAAAAATGTCTCACCAGAATTCCTTCTTTTTTTATCGCCTGGTAAATAGTTTCTCCATTTATACCATCCTTTCTGGTAAACACAAAATTTGTTGCTGAAGGAATAACATACCAGCCGCAGGATTTCAGGAATTCTGAAAATTTTTCACGCTCTTCCATAATTTTTTTTGCGCAGCCGGCATAATAAGCAGCAGCATGGCAGGAAGCAATACCTGCAACCTGGGAAACCGCATCAATGGGAAAGTGATTCAGGGAATTTTTTACAGTCGTCACAGCTTCAACGAGTTGTGGTGATGCAACAATATATCCAAGCCGCATGCCGGCCCCGCAAAAGCTTTTACTGAAAGTACGGACTATCACAAGGTTTTCAAATTCAGAAAGTAATGGAATACAGCTCTGACCGCCGAAATCTACATATGCTTCATCGACAACAAATATTCTGTTTTTTGGGGCATGGAGCAGCATCTGGCGGATTTCGCTGCGCGTCAGAGTTTTTCCCGTCGGAGCGTTCGGATTTGCAAAAATTGTCGAAGAATCATACGTACAGGCATCTGCTGTCATACAGTCTTTATCAATGGACCAGTCTTCCTTTAATGGAACCTGATCCAGCGGGATATCGTAAAACCCGGCATAAACAGGATAAAAACTGTACGTAAATTCAGGGACCACGAGACGTCTGTCACTGTCAAAAAACGCGTAAAACACAAAAGATAAAACTTCATC
>DCFS01000023.1:7661-12734 GCA_002319875.1 Treponema sp. UBA1798
TCAAAATCAGGATTGCACACGGTTGAAGAGCCTTGTCCCGATATTTTCGTACGGGCAAGGACGCCGCCTGTCATATTCAGCATATCTGCAATAGCTTTGCGCAGGTTCGAAGCATCAGGATCGGGATACAAGGCTAATTTTTCCGGCGACTGCTTTATGAGCCGCTCTATGGCTTGAGAAACCTGAGGGGAAGGAGGATAAGGATTTTCATTTGCATTCAGCTTTATATAGTCTCTGTCTTTTGGCTGTTCTCCTGGTATATACGGATGTAAGCCCTGCATACGTTTTGCTAACATAGGTTTATTCTATGCAGAAGTAAAGCGTACGTCAACTTCTATACGACAGGGTGTCTGCCACAGCTTTCCAAAATAAAGAGTTCCTGATAGAATAAAACTATGGCAGTTACATCACATATCCTGGTATTACTGAATTTCTACGCTTCACGGCTGAACACGGCAATCGTTGATTATTATGAATTCATGACCTATGTAAAAAAATACGCCCAGCATCATGTCGAAGAACAACCGGATCTTATTCCATTTCTTGGACAATCCGATGCACTCATTGATAAGGAACTGAATAATCTGGCGGACTCTGGTGATATTACGATTTTTGAGACATCAAATAAAAAACGTATTATTTTTGTTATACCGATGTATGTCCGTAAGTTTGCAAAAGTTTATCAGGACATTGCTATAAAACCAACAATTCCGTTTCCTGTATTTTCCGATTTACCGAAACAAACACCTAATGACATATTAAACAAACAAAACGCTTCTGATTTATTATGTGCATTGCTCGACAAACAGGAACTTAATGATAAAATTCTCTATTGTATTTCATTGCCGCATGATATGCCATCTATTCTTTTTCCTTCGTCTGTACCTGTTACAATGCTTATAATTATCAGTCTTGCTAAAATACGTAACATGCTCAACAAAGACGAAACTCATGAATATTTTGAAAAAAAACTGCGTATGTCAAATCCGGGAAAAGAAATCGCGGCAAAAAATTTCTTCAGCCAGTTTTTGCAGACACCGGAGCAGGCACTTAAAAATTTAAAAGAATCCGGCGATTCCTTTTATTTTTTCAGCCAGCTTTGTTTTTTTATCAGAAAAGATTATGAAAATATAAAGGACTATACACAGGAAGACCTGAATGTACTTCAGTCCGTGTATATTGCTGAAATTGTAACTGCCTATTACAAGGGTATGCTCCAGAAGACTCAGCAGAGGAATACGGCGTTCGAAGCTCTCCGGCAGAATCTGATGAAACCTCAATATTATTATTCAATGAATGAAATTCTGGGATTCAGCGATGCACACGGGGTTTCTCTGCGCGGACAATATACAGACCAGGATTTAAAAAAATTCCTTGAAAAAGAAACGACAGAAAGTATAAACAATGAGCTGCCAAAGCTTCTTGTTTTCAAAATCAACACAGGATCCCGTTATTTTATTTACAAGCAAAGGGTTTTTCCGCTTATAGTACGTCTTTGTACAGAAGCACATGATACGGTAAGCCAGAAAATTACTGAAAAATGGTATGCCACGCTGAAAAATTTCGAAAAACTGCCGGAAATGACAGAACAGCCGGCTTTTGAACGTGCACTGGAAAAGGAAGTTCAGATATCATCTCCAATATTGTATGCACTGCTTAATGCAAACTTCCTTTCAATGCTCAGTTATGAACAGCATACAGATAACAATGATACTCATATAACACTCTTCGCTAATAATCATCTTCTTCCATATAGTGAACTTCTAATACTGAAACGCCAAACCCTCCTGTCAAATGCAAAAATATTGCTTCCCTTCTGGTATACAATACCGATCCTTGTATGGATCTGCTCTCTGTTCAGCCGTAAAAAAGAAAAAAAACAGACATCAGTTGAAAGTTACTATACAAAGACAGAACCGGAGTCTCCTGATAATAAAGACGTTGTACGCAAATCACGGGGTACAAAACAGGTCTCCCGTAAAGATATGCTCATCAGCGCAGCGAAGCATCTTGAAGAAGAATACACAAGGGACGGATATTCTCTCGATCAGCAGTTGTCATTATATGACAAGCAGTGGAATAAAATGATAGATTCAAAGTCTGCCGAAAACCTGCGGGAGGATGTAAATTCGCTTATCCGGGACTATACGAGAAAAGTTTTGCGTACGATTAATAGTAATTTAACTTCCAGCAGACTACAGACTCTGGCAGAAGAATTATGTAATACTTCTTCCATGAAACGGATTGGTGAACATGATGCATTGCTGTCATATGTAAAACTCTACATGATCCGTCTTATAAAAAAAATCGCCTGAGTAGTCCGTTTCAGCTGTTCCTGTCAATATAAATAATATCTGTTCCTTTTATGGAGACAGATATTATCCCTTGTCCGGCCGGACAAAACAAGCTTAACGGAGAAAACTATGAATGATCTCAATTCTATTATCCTGGAAGGTAATGTAACCCGAAAACCAGAATTAAAAGAAACTGCAAAAGGAGTTACAGTTTGCAATGTACCTATCGCTGTAGACAGGTCATATAAAAACAGTAACGGAGAAAACACCAAAGAAGTTTCTTACTTTGATATTGAAACCTATGGAAAAGTTGCAGAATTCTGCGCAACTTATGCAGACAAGGGTCGGGGATTACGCGTTGTCGGACGGATTAAGCAGAACAGATGGACAGGATCAGATGGAAAAAATGCAAGTAAGGTTACAATCATTGCAGAACACATTTCACTCAAGCCAAGATTGAGAAAAGCCGGTACGCCGGATGGCCAACCGGAAACACTAACTGCACTGGAAAATGCTGTAGCAGCTGCAAGTCAGGTATCAGAACCGGTTTTTTAAGAAAATGCCTGATTAACCCTCGTTCCGGGTTAATCAGGATGAAGCAGCCATGCAACAATCCGGGAACAGCTTCAGGACCGCTATTTCCGGATTATTTCTTATGCACTGCAGAAGACGGATAATGATGCCTGATTTTCTTATCAGTATCCAGGTTCGCTTCCTGACTGGCAGCCTTATACTGTTCTATAAGTTCAGGTGAATAAAAACCATCTTTCCAGTTAAACCGGGAAGTTTCAGGAAGAACTTCGTGTTTGTAAAATGCATTGGAAACCTGCTTGAAAAGGCTCCTTGAAATTTTTGTCTTCGAAAAATCTATCAGAAAATGGGAAACACCGGCAGAATACATAAACTCAACTTTATCGATAATAGAAAAGGGATTTTCCGGCATAACGAAAGAACCGTCAGGTGTCGAATTTACTTTAAACTCCATACCCTCCTTATCACTGAAAAAAGTAAAGTCATATGACTGCGGAAGCTTAAAACGCATTCTGAACAAGGCAGGATAAGCAAACACCGTAAGCATTACCCGGGCACGCAGCATACGGTCAAAAGTCAACTCTACATTCTGCCGGGAATTTTCAAGAGGTGTAATAAACGCGCCAATATTCTGATTTTCAAACCAGGATACGGCCCACCGGTTAAACGTATATAAATACGGGCCGGCAATCAGGTTTACATTTCCTGCCCCCCGCAGTAATGCTATATGTGCTATATTATTTACGATCCATGTAGTAAAGCCCTTATTAATAAGCTGCGTTACTGTCTCAAGTATATCCTTTTCTGTCCCCTCTGGACAAAACGGGTCGAGTGATAAAATCATCTGTTTTCGGGAGAACGGCAGAACAGTTTTTACGGTCATCAGATCGGGAATAGTTTCGTTATTAAGTTCCAGAATAACACGGACAGGATGAATAGACTGGACCGCAAAAATATCGGAAATAGTAGAAACCTGTACATAAAGCCCCTCCGGAAAATATGCCAGTTCATTTCTTTTTATCTGTGTCAGATCAAGTACCGGCAGCTTTTCTGCACCCGGCTGTCGGCGGAATGTACCTATATCATTTGGAAGCACCCGCGGATATCGTTTTGACATCGATTTAGTCTGTAGAAGATATACTGTATCTCCATGAGAAAAACCATCAGGAATATCTATCCAGCGGTTGCCTTTCTGATCTGTCTCTACCATATGTATTTTATGGCTCACACGCCCCGTATCATCTTTCCTGTGAAGACGTATCGAATCTCCGACATCCGGATCATATGAACCGCCCCGCAATAAAGCAAGCTGGACACGAATATCGCTCTCATCTATTTTTTTCAGAGACTTCGTATCTGCTTCACGAAGCGAATCTATTACTCCAAGATAAATTCCGGTTCCTCCAGCCTGATCAGGATTCAATATGGCAGTACCGGCTTTCTCAACACCGGCTCTTACATCACTAAAACCATACCAGTATGTCGTCTTGCTTCGGGCAAAATCAGTAGCCAACATCCGTTTTGCTGCAGCAATGGAACCTTTTTTATCTTCCTTATAATGATCAATCAGATACCGGTAAGCAGAGACAACACTTCCTACATATTCAGCACTTTTCATCCGGCCTTCAATCTTAAAAGAGTCAACTCCAGCTTCTATAAGATCGGGAATATAATCAATAAGCTGTAAATCGCAAGGAGAAAAATAATACCCCTGCTTTACACCACCGGGAATTTCTGCGTTATAAAGCCGCCGGCAGGCCTGCGTACACATTCCACGATTAGCAGATTTGCCGCCAAGGAAACTTGAAAACAGGCATAGACCGGATTCGCTGACACATAAAGCTCCGTGAACAAACACTTCCAGTTCCATATTCGTCCGGCTTTTGATCTGCCTTATTTCTTCCAGTCCCAGTTCCCTGGCAAGAACAACACGTTTAAGGCCTTCTTTACTCAGGAGGTTTACAGCAGATGCACTTTCCACATTCATCTGGGTAGAGGCATGCAATTCCATATTCGGAAAAAACTGCTGTACCATACGAATAATTCCAAAATCCTGAACAATCAGGCCATCAGGACCCACCTGATTCAAATAAGAAAGGAAACGGTAAAGTCTTTCAGTTTCTCTTTCTTCAACAACAGTATTTACTGTTACATATATTTTTTTACCCTGTCGGTGAAGAGCCTGTACAGCCGCTTCAAACTGGTTCCATGCAAAGTTTGACGAGCGAAGTCTGGCGTTGAAACTTTT
>DCFS01000023.1:12993-13349 GCA_002319875.1 Treponema sp. UBA1798
AAACCAAGGTAGACAGCATCTGCCCCTTCACCAATTGCGGCATCCAGAGATTCTATATTTCCTGCAGGGGCTAATAATTCAGACATATAATAAATATAGCATAAAATATATTAATTTGCTATGGATTTATACAAAATCAGATATCGTACAGACTGTTCTCACAGGAACATTGAAAATCAGCGGTACCGGGTTATACGGCAGGTAAAATTCTTTCCTTCTACAGTTTTTTTCTGCCCTGTTCATGACCAGAATCACATACTGTCAGGATGGGACACCGTCAGGTTTGATGTCCGGACAACGGTTGTGTCAGAAGGGACTGATGGAGACAGGTGCAGGATCTCCGTCAGGTAGAGACA
>DCFS01000127.1 GCA_002319875.1 Treponema sp. UBA1798
ACCGGACATTGTACAGGCGATGCAGCTTTTGATTATCTGGAAAAAATATGCCAGAACCGGTTATTTCGCCTGCATACCGGTAGTGTCTTTACCGTGTAATTTTATATACAAAACCTGTTAGAAATTACAGAAATCTGCCTGCAGCTTCAGTCTGTTTTTTTACGGGAGGTACAGGCTGTAGAATATGACACGTTCGCTAAGTCTGCAAAAAGATGATACCGTTCCGCTGGTTTTATGAGGGAGTTTTATTCTTTACACGGAAAACTTCTGTTGCCATATGATGTCCGGGTAACCATATATTTAACGATGGAGTTTATGTAAAAAATTGTTGTAATAACAACATACATCTGAATTGTTCCGGTTTATCGTGTATCTGACAGGCTGTAAGGGTAAGTCTGACGGAGCCTGTTGAAACATAATTACAGGAGGCAATACACATGGGTATGTTCTGTTATCAGTGTCAGGAAACTGCAGCCGGGAAAGGCTGTACCGTTCGCGGGGTTTGCGGCAAGACAGAAGAAGTGGCACATCTTCAGGATGTTCTGATCTACGTGGTAAAAGGAATCTCTGAGCTGGTCTTTAAAAGCGGATGGAAAACTTCACCGGAGGAAGACCGGGAAGTTCTAACAAGCCTTTTTATGACCATTACCAATGCTAATTTTGATGCCTTGGCCATTGAAGGACAAATAGGAAAAATGGTTGCTATTCGGGACAAACTTTCTGCCGGTATAGCTCCTGGCAGGAAATATCACCGTGCAGTTTTTTTCAGAGCCGTTTCCCGGGAAGATATGCTTGCTATGGCAGCAGAAGCCGGAGTCCTGACTGAAGAAAATGAAGATATCCGTTCCCTCCGTGCAATGATAACGTACGGAATCAAAGGAATGGCGGCCTACGCTGAACATGCGGCAAATCTCGGTAAAGAAGATCCTGAAATATATTCGTTCATATATGAAGCGCTTGCCGCGACTCTTGATGAAACGCTGGCGGCAGATGAACTGACTGCCCTGGTACTGAAAACAGGCGAATATGGCGTAAAAACAATGGCGCTTCTCGATAATGCCAATACTTCACGGTACGGGAATCCGGAAATTACCGAAGTCGATATCGGTGTGCGCAGCAATCCGGCCATACTGATCTCCGGACATGATCTGGTTGATCTGGAACAGCTTCTGGAACAGACGGCGGGTACGGGAGTCGATGTATATACGCATGGGGAAATGCTTCCTGCTCATTATTATCCGGCTTTCAAAAAATATCCGCATTTTGCAGGCAATTACGGGAATGCATGGTGGCAGCAACTGACTGAATTCGAATCGTTCCACGGACCGGTTTTGTTCACAACAAACTGTATTGTTCCACCCCGCAGCGAAGAAGTCAGAAAACGGATTTTTACAACAGGTGCAGCAGGCTATCCCGGCTGTACTCATATACCAGCCGACCCCGATGGAAAAAAGAACTTTTCGGTACTCATAAATCTTGCAAAGACGCTTCCTGTACCTGTGGAACTGGAAAAAGGAACTATAACCGGTGGTTTCGCACATAATCAGGTTGCAGTACTCGCCGATAAGATTGTCGCGGCGGTAAAAAGCGGTACGATAAAACAGTTTTATGTAATGGCTGGTTGTGACGGCAGAATGAAATCCCGTGAATACTATACGGAATTTGCACGGAAACTACCGGCAGATACCATTATTCTTACCGCCGGCTGCGCAAAATACCGTTACAACAAGCTTTCGCTCGGGAACATCGGTGGAATTCCCCGTGTACTTGATGCCGGACAGTGCAATGATTCCTATTCTCTCGTAGTAACAGCTTTAACGTTAAAAGATGCTTTCGGTCTGGATGATATAAACAAACTGCCGATTATCTATAATATCGCGTGGTATGAACAGAAAGCGGTCATCGTTCTGCTGGCATTATTGTATCTCGGAATAAAAAATATCCATCTTGGTCCGAGCCTGCCCGGTTTCCTTTCTGCGGGTGTCGCCAGAATACTGGTTGAAAAATTCGGCATTGCGGGAATCGATGCGGCAGATGCGGATATAACCCGTTTTACAGCCTTGTCAAGATAAGCTGGCAGGCGTAATCTGCAATACCGGTAAATACTCCGGACGGGCTGCTGTTACTAATTGAAAACAATAACAGCAGCTCGTCGCTAAAACATAAAAAAGTATAAAGGCCATCAGTCTTCGTCCGGTTACAAAATTTCCATTCGGTCATATATTCTCACAAATAACGCTGCACTAGTTCTAAAATCTTCTGTTTTGCATTCTCTTTTTCTTCCTCAGTATCTTTAAATAGTATTGATGGGCTGATATTCAATGCGGTACACAATTTGAGTATTGTATGTAAATTTGGGATGCGTTTGCCTGTTTCTATGAAGTTAACCAGATTTTGTGAAAGTTCGGCTTTGAGGGCAAGGTCAAGCTGTGAGATTTTAGCTTTTTCTCGTTCTTCCCGGAGTCTTCTCGCAAATTCTTTTTCCAGATCCTCTACCATATTCATGTGTGTATTTTCCATTACTTATTGTGTTGACGCAACACATATTAACGGTGTAAAATCATATAAAATCGTGTGTTCTTCAAATCAAAAAGTTGTACATTTTCATAAACAGTTTATGGAAGAGGGGAGAATACATTGTCTAAAAAAAAAAATCCGGAAAAGATAGAAGAGATACTCGAAGCTATGACGTCACACATCATCGCATGGGAA
>DCFS01000157.1 GCA_002319875.1 Treponema sp. UBA1798
CATTGGTGTAGACGATATGACACGGAACCATGGGACGGTCTATTTTATCATCATCAAATGAGAAGGGAATTATGTCGGTATCGGATGGCTGAAGTTCCATACTCGAAAAGTCAATAGTGCCTTTCAGCACGCGCGGAGGTGTTCCCGTCTTGAGTCTTCCTGTGGTAAAACCCAGACGGTGCAGGGATTCTGTGAGTCCGAATGCACCGTTTTCCCCGAGTCTTCCGCAAGGTGCGTCATAGTCGCCTATAAATATGCGTCCGCCGAGGAATGTACCGGTCGTAAGAATTGCGGCCCTTACGGGGATTATACGCCCGCGTTCGGTAACGACTCCCGTTATTTTCTGCCGCATTCCGCTTCTGGCTGCTTCCGTAGCAGAATTATTGCAATAACCGCGGATTTCGCCCGGTATGGTACCTTTTTCTGCACTGGAATCTGAATTTTCTGGAAGTTTAACCGTACTTGCAGTGGTAAGAATATCGACAACCGTATCCATCAATGTTGAAAGGTTAAAGACATTTTCCATCGTATGCCGTGCGAGACAGGAATACAGGATCTTATCTGCCTGCGAACGGGGTGCCTGCACGGCCGGCCCGCGGCTTCTGTTTAAAAGACGGAACTGTATCATTGATTTATCGATCAGCCGCCCCATTTCCCCTCCAAGGGCATCGATTTCTCTGACGATATTACCCTTTGCAATGCCGCCGATGGAAGGATTACAGGACATCCTGCCGATTGAATCTATTGTCTGCGTAATGAGAACTGTTCTAAGTCCCATGCGGGCACATGCCAGTGCTGCTTCTATTCCCGCATGTCCGCCGCCTGCGACAGCAACGTCAAAATAATCATAAAAACCCGACATGGTATAAGGAGTATAACGATTATTATAGGGAATCGCAATGCAGCCTGTGGTTTTTAGTCAGGTAATGCAGTTCCGTTCCAGACTTTTTCGACGGAGGCAATAAAGTCTTTTTTCAGATCGGCAGACATGAAGGATGCAGTAAACCCATTACAGATAAGAGTTTTGATCTGTTCCATCGTAAAGTTCAGTTTGTTATAAACGATCCAGTATTCGTCGATCAATGTCGTTTTGAAGAATACCGGATCGTCAGTATTTACGGTAACTAACAGATTTTTATGAAACATTTCTTTAATGGGATGATTTTCAGGTTTTTTTACAAATTTTCTTGTAAAAACATTACTGGTTATACAGATTTCAAGGGGGAGGCGGGTTTCCTTCAGATATACCATCAGTCTGGAATCCTGCACGGCAGTAATGCCATGGCCGATACGTTCTGCATGAAGAAAGCGGATGGCATCCCATATTGATTCAGGTCCGACGTCTTCGCCGGCATGTGCAACGACATGAAAGCCATCTTTTTTTGCCTGGTCAAATACCGGTTCAAAATTTCTTGAGGGCCCTTTTTGCTCTGCCCCGCCGAGACCGATGCCTATGACATCACTGCAGGGAAATTGTTTGAGCAGCATATAGTTTTTCATGGCGTTGTCACAGCCGAATGTCCGGGAAACATCAACAAGCAGCTTTATCGTTATATTCTTTTTTTCCTTTATAGCAGCAATGTTTCTCGAAAAATTACTGATCATCTCACCATAATCAAAACCTTTTTTCAGGAATGCCGTTGGTGCAAAGAAAGCCTCACAGTATACGATATTATTACCGGCAAGATAATCTGCAAAATCCGCAAAAACAAGGTCAAAATCAGAGACGGACTGAAACAAATCCTGCACTTTCAGGAACGCTTTTATGAAGCCATTTAAATCGGAATATGAGAAAAGGGTATCCTGTTCAGTTTTACTCATGTCGGTGCCGAACCGGCTCCTGTACAGTTTTTTAACTGAGTCGAGCGTAATGACAGCTTCAATATGAAGATGTATTTCCGCTTTGGGAATGTGTTTCATAAAAGCATAAAAAGTGTCTTTGTCCACTCGACTTTCCCCCATCAAAACAACCTGAGGAAATACCGGTATTTCCTTATTTATCAGTATCGGTGTTTTTGGTGGTAATCTTTAATGTATTTTCCAGTTCTGTAACTAATTGCGCAAATCTGTCGAGCGCGGCCTGCACCGGTTCCTGTTTTTCCATATCGACACCGGCAGCTTTCAGAGAGTCAATAGGATACTTTGAACCTCCTGACTTGAGAAAAGTAAAATAATCTTCCTGTTCGCGTTTTCCGCCTTTCAGAACTCTGTCTGCAAGTGCCAGTGCAGCAGAAATTCCTGTTGCATACTTATATACATAAAAAGCACCGTAGAAGTGCGGAATACGCAAACCTTCCATATTGCTGTTTGGCTCAAAATGCATTTCAGGTCCGAAATACCGGATGAGCAGTTTACCGTAAATATCTCTGAGAACATCTGCTGAAAGAGGGGTTCCCTGTTCGACAAGTTCATGAGCCTGTAGTTCATATTCTGCAAACATAGTCTGCCGGTATAGTGTCGCAAGAATATCTCCTGCACGCATAGCCAGCAGATATGTTTTCATATCTGCCGCTGCCGCCTGGTCGAGCAGATACTGGAAAACGAGTTCTTCATTAAAGGTAGAAGCTACTTCTGCCTCAAAAATTGTGTAATTATACTGCATGAAAGGGTTATTCCGGGCAGAATACCATGTGTGCATTGAATGCCCTCCTTCATGCGCCATGGTAAATACGTCGCGTATTACCGTATCCTTGTAATTCATGAGAATGTATGGATAGCCGGTATAAGCTCCGCTGGAAAACGCTCCGCTCCGTTTTCCTTTGTTTTCATATCTGTCTACCCATCCGTTTTTGAGCCCTGTACACAGCGTATCGGTATATTCTCTGCCAAGCGGCGCCAGAGCTTTTCTGCATATTTCCACTGATTCGTCATATGACGTTTTTGTATCCACATTTTTTACCAGAGGAACATATACGTCCCAGTGTCTCAGTTCTCTGAGGCCAAGGATTTTACGGCGCAGCACATAGAAGCGGTGAAGTACGGGGAGGTTTGCGTGAACTGTTTCTATCAGGTTATGATAAACGGATTCCGGCACTTTGTCTTTGTATAAGGCCTTTTGAAGGCTTGACTTGTATCCCCGTGCCCGCATTTCAAATACATCCTGAGCGACTGATCCTGCATACAGGCTTGCAAGCGTATGCTGAAAACTTTCAAAGGTCGTATAAAACTGTCTGTACGCTTTTTCCCGTACGGATCTGTCGGGGTTTTCCATAAACTGGCTCCATGTTGTCTGAGTCAGTGGCAGTTCCCGGCCATTTACCGTGACAGCTCCGAAATTGAAATCGACATTACTGAGAACACTGAATGTCTGATATGCCGTCTGTGCGGACTCTGTCTGGAGCGCGAGGATGCGTTCTTCCTTTTCACTAAGTTTATATGGTTTCATATGCAGAAGCTTTTGCATATAGATTCTGTAATCTGCAAATTCCGGAAGTTGAAGCCATGCATTCATTTTTTCATCAGGAATTGCCAGTATTTCCGCATCGAGAAAGCTGACGAGAGATTCTGCCCGGGAGGCTGTCATTGTATAACGTCCTTCCCGTTCCTGCGCTTTGCTGTTTCCTTCATCTTCAGTTTTCCGCAGCCCGGCATAATTACCCGTAAGTTCTGCTGTTTTCCATAACTGCTCTGCCAATTTTAATGCGGCAAGGAGTTTGCCGGATGATTCTCCGAGACAGCCTTTGAATGTTACGATTTCTTTTGCAATCGGAATTATGGAAGAAAGAGCCGTTTCCCATTCGTTGTCAGATATATACAGTGTTGTAAGATCCCATTTGTCTGCAGACGGAATATCTTTCCGGTCCGGAATATTATTTTGTGACATATTCTGAGTATAACGTAACGATTTTAAGGTAACAAGTCTTGGTATATCCGGCCGTGACTATTTTGTTTTTTTCTGCTATGCTTGAACCCTATGAAGCACGGGTTTAGAAATCTGTTGATAGTTGTACTGATTGCGGTATGCGCTATAATTTTTTCCTGTACACATCATATAAAGGGTTACGGAATGGTTTTGTGGGGGCTTCCTGCATATAATCTTCAGGAAGGCGATGTCGTACCTGTTTACATCAAATCAAATATTTCGCATGTATATGTTATAGGCTTGCCGAAAACAAAAGAGAAAGCAGAGGTACCGGTCTGGCAGATAACGGATCCGGTTTCAAGACTTGAAACGTTTTTCAGTACGCGGCGTTATATGGAATATCTTCATCAGTATGCACAGGTTACAATGGATGGCCTCCCTGTCCGTAAGGAACCCGTAAATACTTCGAAGCAGGTATACCG
>DCFS01000196.1 GCA_002319875.1 Treponema sp. UBA1798
CGTAGCGGAAGTTTCTTATTCCAAATATTGCCTTTTTCCGTTAGAATATATATATTACAGGTAGACAAAATACCTAGTATTTATATAGACAATTCGGGAGCTTTATATGGCGCATTCTTTGATTGAAGTCAACAATATTTCAGTAAGCATAGATTCAAAACCAGTTCTTGACAGTATAAGTCTTGCGATACAGAAAGGTGAAACCCACGTACTGATGGGGCCGAACGGTGCAGGTAAATCCACATTGGGCAACACGCTCATGGGAAATCCTGTTTATACAATGGACCGCGGTTCCATTTTTTTTGACGGACAGGATATTTCACATGAAGGAACTGATAAACGCGCCAGGCTCGGGATGTTTCTTTCTTTCCAGAATCCGCTTGAAGTACCAGGCATCACACTGGAGGCATTTATCCGTACTGCGCTCCAGCAGCGGACAGGTGAACACATAAAGCTGTTTCAGTTCCAGAAGGAACTGAAAGCGGCAATGCAGCTTCTTAATATGGAAGAATCCTATGCAAACCGTGATCTGAACGTCGGTTTTTCCGGCGGAGAACGGAAAAAATCGGAGATTCTGCAGCTGCTTATGCTCAAGCCGAAGTTCGCCATTCTCGATGAAACCGATTCCGGACTCGACGTAGATGCAGTTCGTACGGTTTCAAAAGGTATAGAAGAATACCGGAAACAGCAGGATGGGGCACTTCTGATTATTACCCACTCCACAAAAATACTGGAAAGCCTTCACGTGGACCGTACCCATATCCTTATAAAAGGTAAACTGGTTAAAACTGGTGACGGATCTCTTGTAAAGGAAATCAATGAGCACGGTTTTGAACAGATCTTTTCAGAAGGCGGCAGTGTATGAGTGAAGAAAACAGTAAAAAAACGGTCGTTAACGATATCGACCGTTCGATGTATGACTTCCGGTACGATGAAAAAGATTTCTACCGTATCAGGCAGGGTCTTACTCCTGAAATTGTCTCAAAAATATCCGACGAAAAAGACGATCCGCCGTGGATGCGTGAATTCCGCCAGAAGTCACTCGATATATATAATCAGCTTAAAGAGCCTGAATGGGGACCTGATATTACCGATCTCCATATGGATCAGATCGCGACCTATGTCCGTCCCAATACAAAAATGCAGGGAGACTGGAAGGATGTCCCGAAAGATATAAAGGACACTTTTGAAAAGCTGGGCATCCCCGAAGCGGAACGGAAATCGCTTGCAGGAGTCGGCGCACAGTATGACAGCGAACTGGTCTATCATAACGTACGCGACGAAGTCGCAAAAGAAGGCGTCGTATATACGGACTTCGAAAGTGCCGTTAAAGGCCCGTACGCGGATATGGTACGGAAATATTTCATGAAACTGGTAAAGCCCTCCGACCATAAGTTTGCAGCCCTCCACGGCGCTGTCTGGTCCGGAGGTTCCTTCGTCTATGTACCGAAAGGCGTTCATCTCACATTTCCACTCCAGTCGTATTTCAGGTTGAACGCAAAAGGCGCCGGTCAGTTCGAACATACTCTTATCATCGTGGATGAGGGTGCAGACCTTCATTTTATTGAAGGCTGCTCGGCACCGAAATACAATGTGGCAAACCTCCATGCAGGCTGCGTAGAGCTGTATGTCGCAAAAAATGCGCATCTGCGTTATTCAACGATCGAAAACTGGTCGAAAAATATGTATAATCTGAACACCAAGCGTGCACGCGTTGAAGAAGGCGGTACAATTGAATGGGTTTCAGGATCGTTCGGTTCCCACGTTTCCTATCTGTATCCGGAAAGTGATCTGGCCGGAGAACGGGCAAGGGCAGAATTTACCGGTATAACGTTTGCAGGCAGCGGCCAGGACCTTGATACCGGCGCAAAAATGGTACATCTTGCACCCCATACGTCAAGTGTTATTACGACAAAATCTATTTCAAAAGGCGGCGGTATCAGTACATACCGGTCGGCTATCTATATCGCAAAAAATGCAAAGGGCAGCAAGGCTTCCGTTTCATGCCAGTCTCTCATGCTTGACAGCGAGTCCCGATCGGATACGATTCCTGCTATGGAGATACTGACAGACGACGCAGACGTGGGGCATGAAGCAAGAATCGGACGTATCAGCAACGAAGCGGTTTTTTATCTGATGTCGCGGGGAATCAGTGAGGAAGAAGCCCGCGCAATGATTGTAAGCGGCTTTGCAAATCCTGTTTCAAAAGAACTGCCGCTGGAGTATGCAGTAGAAATGAATAATCTCATCAGGCTTGAGATGAAAGGAACACTGTAATGAAAATCGATACAATGCTGAATTATATTCCGGCGCTCACATGGAACTGGCTTGATATGAACAGGGCCCAGCTAAAAGCGGAAATCGATATAAAAGACAACGCAGGACCTTCTGTCCCGGAATTGCCTGAAGGGGTCACATTTTCCGGAGTTTCCGGATCTCCCATGCCGGCGGCGACGGGTATGGGTAAAACGATGGATCAGATTCTCGATACAGCGGGAGCCTCATCCTGTACGCTTACCGTAAAAAAAGGCATAAAAGCCGCTGTGCCGGTCGTTCTCCGTTTTGCGCTTGAAAACGGCAGTACGTCGTTCACCCGTCAGATAATCCGGGCAGAGGACGATTCTGATATTACCGTTATAATGGAATATACCTCTCCGGCTGCCGCTGGAGGATTTCATGCAGTGCAGACAGGCCTGTATGCCGGGAAGAATGCGCATATTCATCTGATAAAAGTGCAGCTGCTCGGCAAAGATTACACCCATCTGGACGATACAGGTGCAACCTGCGATGAAAGTGCCCTGATACAGGTGACACAGATCGAACTTGGGGCAAAAGAATCATATGCAGGCGTCGCGGCGGACCTTCCGGCATATGGGGGCCAGTTCAAGTCAGATACGGCTTACCTGTGCCGCGGTACACAGAAACTTGATATGAATTACGTCGTGGTACATACAGGCAAAAAAACTAACAGCAGGATGCAGGTCAAAGGTACGGTAAAAGATACGGCCCGGAAAACATACCGGGGTTCCATAGACTTCCGCAGAGGATGTTCAGGGGCAACCGGTAATGAACAGGAAGAAACGCTGCTGTTAAGCCCCGATGTCGTGAACAAATCCATACCGCTTATTCTATGCGATGAAGAAGACGTTGCAGGTGAACACGGTGCTTCCATCGGAAGACTCGGAGAAGATGTACTGTTTTATATGAATACAAGAGGAATCAGCAGAAATGCGGCTGAGCAGATGCTGAGCCGCGCAAAAGTGCAAAGCGCAGCAGCGCTGATACCCGATGAAAAGACTGTTACAGATATACACAACTATATGGAAGAGGTTTTTTTACATGGCTAATCCGTACCGCAAAGATTTTCCGCTTTTCTCAGATAACGTAAATAAACAGATTGTCTATTTCGATAATGCTGCTACGGCCCAGCGCCCCAAACAGGTAATGGAAGCCATGGAGGCTTTTTACATCCACGATAATGCAAACCCGCTGCGGGGGCTGTATGATCTGAGCGTCAGGGCTACCGAAGCATATGAAAACGCGCGCCACACGGTCGCCCAGTTTATCAATGCGGAAAAAGATTGTGAAATAATCTTTACCCGTAATACGACGGAATCGCTGAATCTCGTTGCATACAGTTACGGCCTTTCGCATATAAAACCGGGCGACGAAATAGCAATTTCCATTATGGAACACCACAG
>DCFS01000332.1 GCA_002319875.1 Treponema sp. UBA1798
CAGAACGCTGTCTTGTACCGGGAAAGAATTATCTGCGGGAAAAAAGGCGCAGTGTAACACTCCTTCAGTAATTCAATATAGAATTCCGTCTGCACCATATCACAGGCCGCTCAGTTCACGTGCTTTTTGTTCCACAGCGGAAGATATCTTTTCCATACTACCGGTATTTTCCGTAATGCATCGTACAAAAACCGATCCTGCCACGACTGCTTCGACTTTGCCGGCAAGCGTCTGCGCCTGCTCTCTGCTGGTAATACCGAAACCTCCGTATATTCCTGCTCCTCCGGCGGAGATTTTTTCCAGAAAATTGATGGTGTTGATATCTATCACCGTTGTGCTTCCGGTTATACCCGTACGGAGTGCCGCGTATATGTGCGGGAAAGCGCAGCCGGCAAGTTTCGAAAGCCGCGGCTGTGTCATACTGGGTGCCGCCACGGGGATATTTTCCATACCGTATGCTCTGCACGATGCGGTAAGTCCTTCGTCATGGTCAAACGGCAGATCGGGTATGATAAGCCCTTTTACGCCTGCTTCTGCTGCGGTTTTGCAAAACAGTTTAATTCCCGGTGTATAGACAAGGGAGGCATAAGACATCACTAAAACCGGTATCTGTGGAAATGTTGCGGTCAGTTTCCGTATAAAAGCAATGCCGTCTCCGGTCCGGTACCCGCGGGAAAGGACTTCCGCGCAGGCTTTCTGTATAGCCGGGCCATCGGCGCTCGGATCGCTGAAAGGAAGCTGCACTTCCAGAATAGATGCACCTCCGTTTACCAGTGCCTGTGCTATTGCCATTGCTGCCTTATCGGTGGGATAGCCTGCTACAAGATGTGCCATAAGTTTTATTTTCTGTATCATATTTTTGTTCCTTGTTCTGTTTTCATGCAGCGCGCGTTGTGAATATCTGTATTTTCATCAAGCCGCTCGAGTTCCGCAGAAAGGAAGGTTTTCCATTCAGCGGGACGGAAAACCGGTGACGTAATGAAGATGTCTTTATCACCGCGCCCGCTCATATTGATGATAACGGCTTTATCCGCAGGAATCTGTTTTGCAATTTTCAGTGCAGCTGCTCCCGCATGTGCACTTTCCAGTGCAAACAGTACTCCTTCATTTTTTGCGAAGAACTGTACGGCTTCCAGTGCTTCCTGATCCGTAGCCGAGGTAAACTCTATCCGTCCGGTTCTGCCAAGGGCTGCAAGCTGCGGTCCGATTCCCGGGTAGTCAAGTCCTGCTGATATGGAACGCGTCGAAGCTACCTGCCCGTCTTCTGTCAGGAGGAATCTGCTTTTGTATCCGTGGACTATACCGTCGCGCGCGGCACTTCCCGTCATGCGGACAGCGTTCTGCCCGGTTCCGGAACCGATACCGCCTGCTTCGACAGCCACGAGCCGGGGGGAATCTTCATCGATAAAAGGACTGAAAAAACCGATAGCATTGCTTCCTCCCCCGCAGCATGCGCATAGCGCGGCGATTTCAATTCCGCGTTCCGCAGTCTGCCGTTTTACTTCGTTTCCGATTACCGACTGGAATGTCCGGACCATGTCGGGGAAGGGGGCTGGCCCCAGTGCAGAACCGATCACGTAGTGTGTGTTTTCAAAATTTGCCGCCCAGTCGCGCATCGCTTCGTTAATGGCATCTTTGAGGGTCCTGCTGCCGTTCGTAACTGCACGGACTTCTGCTCCGTACAGTTCCATTGCCGCGACATTCGGCTGTTGCCTCCGTACATCCACTTCGCCCATATATACCGTACATTTCATTCCCAGTTTTGCACACGCCGCTGCCGTTGCAACTCCGTGCTGTCCCGCTCCGGTTTCAGCTATGATACGTGTTTTACCCATACGCTTTGCCAGCAGTACCTGTCCGATTGCATTGTTTATTTTATGCGCACCGGTGTTTGCCAGCCCTTCCTGCTTTATGTAAATACGTCCTCCGCCACAAAGCCCTGTTGCATGTTCCGCAAAGAGCAGCGGAGTTTCCCGGCCGATGTAATCTTTCCTGAGTCCGGCAAGTTCATTCTGGAACTGTTCATCCTGCTGTGAATTGAAAAAAGCGGATTCCAGTTCGTCGAGTGCCTGCCGTAGTACTTCGGCTACATATTTTCCTCCGTATTGATTAAAAAATCCGTCTGTGCTGTAAGCCATAGTATTTCTCCTGATTAGTTTTCTGCACACTGCCTGACTGCGGCTAACAGTCTGCGCATTTTTATGCTGTCTTTAATTCCCGGTTCCGTTTCGATGCCGCTTGCCACATCGATCAGTTCCGGCCGGTATGTCCGGATACGGTCAGCGGCGTTTTCGGGCGTAATGCCGCCTGCAAGCCATAACGGAGTACGTTTTTTGATTTCTCTGATGAGGCCGCTGTCGATACACTTTCCGGTTCCTCCTTTCGCTGCTGCAGTTTTTGCGTCGGCAAGAACTCTTGGCTGCCCTTCTGCGATCAGCCTGTCGAACCGGGCAAGGTCTTCCAGCGTTCCTGCTGCAACAGCCATATATCCCGGCGGATACAAGTCCGTTTCCGGCCCGCCAGGTATTGAACAGCCGTGATACTGTATGGCAT
>DCFS01000232.1:0-3097 GCA_002319875.1 Treponema sp. UBA1798
CAGGCCCGCGCATCAACCCTGTCGTCAATGCAGACGGATATAACACGCCGGAAACTTTTGCTCAGACTGAAATCCGATTATGATGTGCTTGTTGAAGAAGTCATTGCCGGAAATGAAGGCCTTGCGATAGGGCGGGCCTGGTTTCAGGCCCCTGAAGTTGACGGTTCTGTTGTCATTCGTTATGACAGGGAAAATCCGGTTGAAATGGATGCCGTAAAAACGGGACGTATTGTACGTGTACATCCTGTTGCATCCTCAGATGTAGATATCGATGCAGTATTTGTAGCGGATTCACCATTGAATCAGGGAATCCCGGCCATGACAGTAAAATTTGCTGTTGAAGAAAAGAGCGTTTCCGACAATGCCTGACGCCGATGATTACCTTGCCTTACTGAATCCTGAACAGAAAGCTGCAGTTATACAGGAAGGTGCTCCCCTTCTGATCCTTGCGGGAGCCGGTTCCGGAAAAACAAGAGTTATTACTACAAAGATAGCGTATCTCATCGGCAGAAAACAGGTTCAGCCATACTCTATTCTGGCTGTGACATTTACGAAGAAAGCTGCAAAGGAAATGCAGGATCGTGCGGTTGCGCTTGAACCTCTTGCAGCAAATGCCCAGATAAGGACATTTCATTCTTTCGGTTCCTGGTTTCTTCGTAAATATGCTGAAGAAGCCGGCATAGATAAAAACTTTACTGTCTATGATGATGACGATATGGCGACTCTCGTTTCTAAAGCAGTACCGGCTCTTTCCAGACAGGAAGCGGCAAAAGCCGCACACAGGATTGCACTTGCGAAAGATTTCTGTCTTACGCCGGACAGTAAAAATCTTGTCGATATTGAAAGTTCTCCGGATTTTCCTGAAATATACGCTGCCTATGAAAAACGTCTGAGGAGTACAGGGAATGTTGATTTTGGGGATCTGATACTGTTACCGGTTCTGGTTTTGAATGACCGCGAACAGATCCGCATGCAGATGCATTACCGGTTCCGGGTAATTATGGTTGACGAATATCAGGATTCAAATGTCGCCCAGTTCAAATTATTGCAGGCGCTTTCCGGGGCGGAAGAAAATGCAGGTGTATATGTCTGTGTTGTCGGTGATGACGATCAGTCAATTTACCGTTTCCGAGGAGCAGAGGTGCAGAACATTCTGACGTTTCAGCAGAACTTCCCCGGTACGGAACTTATCCGCCTGGAACGGAATTACCGGTCAACCGGCTGCATCCTTGCAGCGGCTGACCGTATCGTAAGCAATAATGAAAACCGGCTCGGGAAGACACTGCGTGCGGAACGCGGTAATGGTAATCCTCCTGTTCTTGTATTTTTGCCGACGCAGGATGATGAAGCGGCTTTTTGTGCTGAACTGATCATGAAGGCTTATAAGAAAGGCTGTCCGTATCATGACTGGGCTATACTGTATCGGACGAATGCCCAGTCTCTGGAGTTTGAAACAGAGTTCCTTCACCGGAAAATTCCGTATACCGTCGTAGGTTCTCTTAAGTTTTATGAACGGGAAGAAATTAAAGATATCCTTGCTTTTCTTGCGCTGATTGCAAATCCGCGTGATGAAATAGCTTTCCGTAGAATTGTTAATAAACCTGCACATGGAATCGGTGAAAAAACGCAGGATACTGTTGTTGAATATATGAAAGACCATGCGGGTACTGCCGGCGGGGGAGAACTTCGCTCCGGTCTTATTGCCGCGTGCCGGGAATGTGCAAAAAGCATGTCAAAAAAAGCTCAGCGCGGTTTGACGGATTTTGTATCTGTCATTGATGACTTGACGGTGTATTTTGACAGTGCAGCAGCCGGTAAGCTGTCTGTCTTTATAGAAAAAACCGCTGAACGCTCAGGGCTGCTTGAGTATCACAGTTCTCAGGATGAAATTTCCGGTACACAGCGGGCTGCAAATATCCAGGAGTTGATAAACAGCGCTGTTTTATACCCGTGTACAAGGCAGGGGCTCACTGATTTTCTTGATGCGATAGAACTGGACAGAGAGATTGAAATTCCCGGAAAAGAGCACGATGCAGATACGGTCACGTTGATAACGATTCACAATACGAAAGGTCTGGAATTTTCACGGGTAATAATAACCGGTCTGGAAAATGGTATTTTTCCCCGGCAGGATAAAACGGGCAGTGACCTTGAAGAAGAACGGAGACTTTTTTATGTCGGCATAACGCGTGCCAGGGATGAACTGTATATTACATCCTGCAGTGTCAGGCGTTTATATGGAAGAACGGAATATATGCAGCCGAGCCAGTTTCTCCTTGAAGCCGGGAAAGACGTATTCAGGATTCTTGGTACCCCTCCTTCGACATACGGAAACGATACTTTTCCGGCTGCCCTTCATGATGGAGAACCCCGGAAAACTGCCGGCGATTCGCTTTCAGCACTCTGGTGTTCCGGTACGAGATTGTATCACGACGACTGGGGGTATGGTCAGATTATAAAAACCGGATATACTTCAGGCGAATATGTTATTACCGTACAATTTGAAAATGGTACCTGCAGGCAATTTATGCCGCAATATCAGGCGCACAGCCTGATGATAATACATGAATAAAAGTGAGCCGCTTTCGAAAGTAACAGACTTTTGAAAGCGGCTCAAGTACCTTTCGACTCAAACCTTAAATAAATCTATCTGTTCACCTATACTATTGATGGAATCTTTCATTTTGTTAACAATTTCTGCAAGAGCCGTACCGGTTTCGCTGATTTTTTTTGCACCGGCACTCATTTCCATCATGCTGTTTTTCATACTGAAAGTCGCTTCCTGCAGGTTCTTTACTTCTTCAAGAATCGCCTGATTTCCCGCAGCCATTTCAGAAGAAGCAGTCCTTACTTCAGACGTACTGTCGTTCATTGAATGCAATGCCGTGTTGATCTGCTTCGATCCTTCTTTCTGTTCCTCCATTGCAGCCTTAATCTGTCTGACAAGTTCATCTGTATTACGTATACCGTCTGCCACGGTCGTGAACGCTGTACTTGACTGGGCTGATGCTGTGACGACGCTGTTGATTGAGTCTTTAATTTTATTCAGCTGGTCACCGATCGTTTTTGATTCTGAGGTAGATGTTTCTGAAAGTTT
>DCFS01000232.1:3428-4297 GCA_002319875.1 Treponema sp. UBA1798
GCTGCATTCATAGCCAGCAGATTTGTCTGGCTTGCAATATTTGCGATTGCCGTATTTGCTTCCTGCAGCATTTCTGATTCAGCCTCGATTTGTTCAATGCGTTCATTGACATCCTGCTGCTTTGAAGCGCCGTCGAGTGCATTTTTTTCGAGAATTGAAAACGATGTTACCATTTTTTCAACTGAAGAATTGACGGCATTGATATTACCGATCATTTCTTCAACAGCCGCCGATGCCTGGGTAACGCCTGCAGCCTGCGTCTCAATCATATGTTCAAGCGACTGGATATTCGACGCTATTTCGTTTACGGCTCCGGCGGTCTCATCGACACCGGAGGCCTGGTTTGTGATATGATTGCTCATGCTGGCAATATTTGACAGTATCTGTGTAATTACCGCAGCCGTATCCTGTGTACTTGCGTGCAGGTCCTCGCCTGCTGTCGTAAGAATTTCCTTTGATTTTTTTAATTCGGAAATAATCGTATGCAGTTTGCCGATAAACTGATTAAAACCGCCTACAACGGAACCTATTTCGTTTTTTGATTTTACTTCTATCCGTTTGGTAAGATCTGCATGTCCGGATGCTATCCCCATAATTGTTTTTTCGACAGTTGCAAGCGGACGCAGGGAGATAAAGATGATGCAGCCGCCTGCCAGAATAATCAGCAGCACAATGATAAAAGATGCTACGCTCATTGTTTTGAGCAGTTTGTCTGCGGTATCATAAACCTGTGATTCCGGGATGGATACTGCCAGGCTCCAGGGAGTGTTATTGACCGGTGTATATACTGCCAGCTCTTTTCCTCCCTGCAGTCCTGCTATCCATGCCGTTCCGGTTTCGCCCCCGCACATTTTTCCTGCAAGTTCTGC
>DCFS01000200.1:0-59759 GCA_002319875.1 Treponema sp. UBA1798
CAACGGTTACGCCGGACAGAAGGCGATGATCTGAATCCCGGTGTTGATGAGGTTGTAAAAGTTCTGATTGCCAATAAGCGTAAATTGTGCGAAGGCGATAAAATGGCCGGCCGCCATGGTAATAAAGGTGTTGTTGCCCGGATTCTTCCTGTTGAAGATATGCCGTATCTGGAAGACGGTACGCCGCTTGATGTGTGTCTGAATCCGCTGGGTGTACCTTCCCGTATGAATATCGGGCAGATTATGGAATCTGAACTGGGAATTGCAGGAAAGTATTTGAACCAGTTCTATGAGGCTCCTGTATTTCAGTCTCCTTCCCAGGAACAGATTGCCGCGCAGCTTGAAGCAGCCGGTCTTTCAAAAGACTGTAAGCAGATAGTGCGGGACGGGCGTACCGGAGAACCGTTTGTTAATCCGATTTTTGTCGGTGTTATTTACTTTATGAAACTGCACCATCTTGTCGATGACAAGATGCATGCCCGTTCGACGGGACCGTATTCACTTGTTACCCAGCAGCCTCTGGGAGGCAAAGCTCAATTCGGCGGTCAGCGTCTTGGTGAAATGGAAGTGTGGGCTCTTGAAGCATACGGTGCTGCCAATACCTTGCAGGAAATGATGACAATCAAATCCGATGATATGAATGGTCGTTCCAAAATTTATGAATCTATCGTAAAGGGAGATCCTTCTACACCGGCAGGTGTTCCGGAATCATTCAATGTTCTGGTTCAGGAACTCCGTGGTCTGGCACTTGATTTTACGATTTATGATGCCAAAGGTAAACAGATCGCTCTGACAGAGCGTGACCAGGAACTGATCGATAAGGCGGCTTCCGGTTTCGATAAGGAGAATGATAATGCGTGATATTCAGGATTTTGACAGTCTGAAAATAAAACTTGCTTCACCGGAAACGATACGTGCCTGGTCGTACGGTGAAGTTAAAAAACCTGAAACTATCAATTACCGTACGTTACGGCCTGAAAAGGATGGTCTTTTTTGTGAGCGTATTTTTGGTACGACAAAGGAATGGGAATGTTACTGCGGTAAATTCAAGTCCATCCGTTATAAGGGCGTTATTTGTGACAGATGCGGTGTTGAAGTAACACATTTTAAGGTCCGCCGTGAACGTACGGGCCATATAGAACTGGCCGCTCCGGTAAGCCATATCTGGTATTACCGTTCGGTTCCGAGCCGCATGGGGCTTCTGCTTGATCTTCAGGTGGCTGCGCTCCGGTCCGTGCTGTATTATGAAAAATATATCGTTATAGATCCCGGTGATACGGATCTCAAGAAGATGCAGCTCCTTTCGGAAGATGAATATATGGAAGCGCAGGAGCGTTATGGCGGTTCCTTTACTGCAGGTATGGGAGCTGAAGCTGTAAAAACGCTGCTCGAGGGAATCGACCTGGATGCACTTGCAGCAGAACTTCGTGCGAAGATGATTGAAAAAGGCGCGAAGAGCGATAAACGTCTTCTGAAACGTATTGAGATTGTAGAAAACTTCCGGGCATCAGGAAATAAATGTTCCTGGATGATTCTTGATGTTGTACCTGTTATTCCGCCGGAACTGCGCCCTATGGTGCAGCTGGATGGTGGCCGCTTTGCAACATCCGATCTGAATGATTTATATCGCCGCGTTATCAACCGTAATAACCGCCTCAAAAGGCTGCAGCAGCTTTCAGCTCCGGATATCATTATCCGCAATGAAAAACGTATGCTTCAGGAAGCTGTTGATGCACTGTTTGATAACAGTAAACGTAAACGTGTCGTAAAAGGAGCTTCAAACCGGCCCTTAAAATCGATCAGCGATATGTTGAAGGGTAAGGCAGGTCGTTTCCGTCAGAACCTGCTCGGTAAGCGTGTTGATTATTCCGGACGTTCTGTCATTGTAGTAGGGCCTGAACTGAAGCTGTGGCAGTGCGGTCTTCCTACGAAGATGGCACTTGAACTGTTCAAGCCGTTTATCATGAAGAAACTGGTTGATAAGGATGTTGTTTTCAACATAAAAAAGGCAAAAATGCTTGTCGAACAGGAGTCCCCTGAAGTTTATGCGATTCTCGATGAAGTTGTCCGCGAGCATCCGGTTATGTTAAACCGGGCACCTACGCTGCACCGTCTCGGTATCCAGGCTTTTGAACCGGTTCTTGTTGAAGGAAAGGCGATCAAATTACATCCTCTGGCCTGTAAAGCTTTTAACGCAGACTTCGATGGTGACCAGATGGCTATCCATATACCGCTTACTCAGGCTGCCCAGATGGAATGCTGGACACTGATGCTGTCTGCCAGAAATCTTCTTGACCCTGCAAACGGAAATACTATCGTATATCCTTCTCAGGATATGGTTCTCGGTATTTATTATATGACTTCTATAAAACCGGATGCGAAGGGGACAGGTAAAAGGTTCAGCTCATCTGATGAGGTCCGTATGGCAGCTGAATGCGGCAATATTGAGTGGCAGTCTCTGATTAAAGTACCGGTAGCAAAGGCCCCTTATGGCGGAAAAATTGTCGAAACTTCTGCCGGCCGGCTTGCATTTAATGAGGCTATGCCGGAAGAGGTTGATTACGTTAATGAGCAGATGGATGATAAAAAACTCAGGAAAATGATAGAGCGTGTGTATCATTCCAGAGGCCCCTGGCTTACAATAAAGATGCTGGACGCAATTAAGGCTGTCGGTTATAAAAACGCGACTTTCTACGGTGCGACGCTTTCAATGGATGATATTATCATCCCGAAAGAGAAAAAACCGATGATGGATAAAGCAAATAAGGAAGTTGAAGATATCGTCAGTCAGTACAGCAAAGGTATTATTACTGCTGAAGAGCGGTATAACCGCGTATGTGATATCTGGGCACGTACCAATGAAGATCTTACCAAGATAATGATGGATGATCTTGCAAAGGATAAGGATGGATTTAATACTATCTATATGATGGCAAAATCCGGAGCTCGTGGTTCTCCGAAGCAGATTTCCCAGCTGGCGGCAATGCGCGGCCTTATGGCAAAACCTAACGGTGATATCATTGAATTACCGATACGTGCGAACTTTAAGGAAGGGCTTTCCGTTATTGAATTCTTTATTTCAACGAATGGTGCCCGCAAGGGTCTGTCGGATACTGCATTGAAAACAGCAGATGCCGGATATATGACCCGTCGTCTGGTTGATGTTGCCCAGGATGTTGTTATCAACGAAGAAGATTGCGGTACGATCAACGGTATTGATTATGCTGCGGTAAAAGATGGCGATGAAATTATCGAACATCTTGCAGACAGAATTGTGGGGCATTATACAATCGAGCGTGTTATTCACCCGATAACCGGTGAACTTTTATGCGATGTAAATCAGTATATTACGGATGAACTCGCGAAGACGATAGAAGATGCCGGTGTTGAAAAAGTGAAGCTTCGTACGGTTCTTACCTGTGAAGCAAAACACGGAATCTGTATGAAATGCTATGGAAAAAATCTGGCACGGAACAAGATTGTTGAAATCGGGGAAGCAGTAGGGATTATTGCTGCTCAGTCTATCGGTCAGCCTGGTACTCAATTGACGATGCGTACATTCCATGTCGGCGGTACTGCATCTAAGGTTACTGAGGAAAACAGGATTGTGCTTAAATATACGGCTCTGATTGAAAATATTTCAGGGACGCATGTTATTACCAGAGATGGTAACTGGTTGTTTACCCGTAAGGGCTATATGATGGTTACAAAAATCCTGAATCAGTTACGGATTGAAAAAGGTGATCATGTTCTCGTTGAGAGCGGTGCCCGTGTTATGAAAGACAGCCCTCTTATTACCCGCAATGGTGAAGATATAAAAGCTTCTGATACGGCACGTATTATTATTATAGATAATATACTTTACCTTGCAGGAAGCCAGCAGAAAGTTGAAATAAGCAACGGTTCGACAATTTACATAAAGGTTGGTAGTGTTGTCGAGGGTAATAAAGTTATCGGAGAATTTGATGCATTCAGTGATCCGATTATTGCAGAAGTGGACGGGTATGTTCATTACGAGGATATTATCCTTGGATCTACGCTGGAAGAAGATCTTGACGTCCAGACAGGAAAAGTTGAACGCCGTATTACGGATCTGCATCTTGATATAAAGCAGCCCCGTATATTGATTACTGATGAAGCCGGTAATGAAAAAGGAAGTTACTCTCTGCCTGCAGGTGCTATTCTTCAGGTGTCTGATAAGCAGAAAGTTGAAGCCGGTGTTACTCTTGCCAAGGAAGCAAAGGAAGCTGCCAAAACTAACGATATTACAGGCGGTTTGCCACGTGTTTCTGAACTGTTTGAAGCCCGCAGACCCAAAAATCCGACTGTTCTTGCAAAGATTTCCGGAACTGTTAAAATAAAGACGATTACAAAGGGTAAACGTTCTGTGATTGTTGAGGATATATATGGAAAACAGTTTGAACATCTCGTTCCTGTAACAAAGCGTATGCTGGTCCGTGATGGAGATCAGGTTGAAGCTGGTGAACCTTTGTGTGATGGATCACCGAGTCCTCATGATGTCCTCGCAATTCTTGGGGAGAATGCCCTGCAGAATTATCTGATGGATGAAATCCAACAGGTGTATCGTGCTCAGGGTGTAAATATTAATGATAAACATATCGGTATTATTGTACGCCAGATGCTCCGTAAGGTAGAAATTGTTGCTGTCGGCGATACCCGTTTTATATTCGGGCAGCAGGTTGATAAGTATAAATTCCATGATGAGAATCGTCGTGTTATGGATGAGGGAGGGCAACCTGCAATCGGCAGACCTATGTTCCAGGGGATAACGAAATCATCTCTGGGAGTTGACTCCTTTATTTCTGCGGCATCTTTCCAGGAAACAACGCGTGTTCTTACTAATGCGGCTATATCAGGTGCAACGGACGGTTTGCATGGTATAAAAGAAAATGTTGCCATCGGCCATATGATTCCTGCCGGTACCGGTATTAAAAATTACAAGAATGTGAAGCTGTTTGATGCAAGTGACAGGGATCTTGATGTTCAAATGGAAGAAATTCTGGAAAAACGTCGTGAAGAAAAAGAACTTGAGACGCAGGTAGAAGATACTTCAGTTGAATCTGATGATGCGGATTAAGTGATATTCAGGCAGGCAAAGCTTATTGACTTGCCTGTCCTGAATTCAGTATAGTAACAGAACCCATGCTATTGGGTTATCATGAACTTTGTCCGGGGTGCTGACCGGCAATAAAATATAGGAGATTAGGCCAATGCCTACAATTAACCAATTAATTCGTCAGGGACGTCATACAGCCGCTAACAGGACGAAAGCTCCCGCGCTTGAATCCTGTCCGCAAAAACGTGGTGTATGTACCCGTGTTATGACTGTGACTCCCAAGAAACCGAACTCAGCTCTCCGGAAAGTTGCCCGTGTTCGTCTGAGTAATGGAATTGAAGTTACTGCTTATATTCCTGGAATCGGTCATAATCTGCAGGAGCATTCAGTGGTGCTTATTCGCGGAGGTCGTGTCAAGGATCTTCCGGGTGTGCGTTATCATATTATCCGTGGTACTAAAGATACATTGGGTGTTGAAGATCGTAAACGCGGTCGTTCAAAATATGGCGCGAAACGGCCAAAGGCGTAATGGAGGAATAAGATGGGAAGACATAAGAAATCTGTTAACCGTCCGATTGTGCCGGATGCAAAATACAACAGTCCTGTTGTGTCAAAGCTTGTTACCCGCATGATGCTCGATGGCAAAAAAGATACCTGTATTAGTGTTGTTTATGAAGCTCTTGACAAGCTGAAGACAAAGACTGATAAGGAACCGCTTGAAGTTATGCTGAAAGCACTGGAAAATGTAAAACCGATGGTAGAGGTAAAATCCCGGCGTGTCGGAGGTGCTACATATCAGGTTCCTGTTGAAATCCGTGATTCACGTGCGGAAGCACTTGCCATGAGATGGGTGATTACTGCTGCCAGACAGAGAAGCGGCCATGGCATGGCTGATACTCTTGCAGCTGAATTGCTGGATGCTTATAACAATACGGGAACTGCTTTCAAAAAGAAAGAGGATACTCATAAAATGGCAGAAGCTAATAAGGCTTTTGCACATTATAGATGGTAACTGTATGAAAACAGGCGTCCTTAAGGACGCCTGTTTTCATGTTTTTTATTCCATGTGCTATTGCAATTAGTTTAAAAAAAGTGTATAAAGTATAACACTGTATATTGTAATATAAAAATATACAGTAATAACAGGGTTCTTTGAGAGACAGACGGACTGTGAATGTGTCCGGTAAAACCGTAAAGCAAGGCTGTATCAGACTTGCAGGTTTTTACAACCCTTGTATGTGATGATTACTGTCGTTGACAGTAGTTATAGAGATGACTGAATGCATCAGGGGTTTCTGCAAAGGTTCATGTTCGAACCGACAGGCTCGAGGATGCCAAACCAGTCGTCAGGCACAGTGTTTGATGGTGATAGGTGGTACCGGCCATGGATATTCCGAAAATATGGAATATCGTGCGAGAGTAATTTCTTTTCCGTTCCAAAATCATCTTCACAACATTGTGTATAAAAGTGTGTATGCGAATGCGGCTTTTTCTTGAGAAATTGTCCCCGTTCTGGCTTAAAATGCAACACATAAATTTCAGTATGCCGGAAAGAGAATTTTACCCGGCAAGGAGAAAAACATGGCAAAGGAGAAGTTCGTTAGAACTAAACCCCACATGAACGTTGGAACCATCGGTCACGTTGACCATGGTAAGACCACTTTGTCTGCTGCTATCACTCAGTACTGTGCAAAAAAGTATGGTGACAAGGCTCTTAAGTATGATGAAATCGATAATGCTCCAGAGGAAAAAGCTCGTGGTATCACAATTAATACCCGCCATCTTGAGTATCAGTCTGATAAACGTCACTATGCACATATTGACTGCCCCGGTCATGCCGACTATATAAAAAACATGATCACCGGCGCTGCTCAGATGGATGGAGCTATTCTCGTAGTTTCTGCTCCTGATTCTGTTATGCCCCAGACACGTGAACATCTGTTGCTTGCCCGTCAGGTTGGCGTTCCGAAGATTATTGTTTTCCTGAATAAAGTTGATCAGGTTGACGATCCCGATCTTCTTGAGCTTGTTGTTGAAGAAGTAAAGGATACACTTAAAGCGTATGGCTTTGCACCTGATACTCCTATTATTAAAGGCTCTGCTTTTAATGCGCTTAATAAACCGGAAGATCCTAAAAATACAGAATGCATTGAAGAACTCTTACAGACAATGGATACATGGTTTGATGATCCTATCCGTGATGATGCAAAACCGTTCCTGATGCCAATTGAGGATATCTTTACAATCTCCGGTCGTGGTACTGTCGTTACCGGTCGTATTGAGCGTGGTATTATTAATATGAACGATGATGTTGAAATCATCGGTATTAAACCGACACAGAAATCAACAGTAACCGGTATTGAAATGTTTAATAAAACACTGGATCAGGGTATGGCAGGTGATAATGTCGGTATCCTTCTTCGTGGTATTGATAAGAAGGATGTCGAACGCGGGCAGGTTCTTGCAAAACCGGGTTCGATTCATCCGCATACGAAATTTGAAGCACAGATTTATGTTCTGTCGAAGGAAGAGGGTGGACGTCATAGTCCGTTCTTTACCGGCTATCGGCCACAGTTCTATTTCCGCACAACGGATATTACAGGTACTGTTGAACTTGAACCTGGCGTTGAGATGGTAAAACCCGGCGATAATGTAAAAATTATCGGCGAATTGATTCACCCGATTGCTATGGATGAAGGACTTAAACTTGCTATCCGTGAAGGCGGTCATACGATTGCTTCCGGTCAGGTTACAAAAGTTATTGCATAGTTTAAATTAAGGAATAAGGCAAACCTGAAAAAAGGTTTGCCTTATAACTATTGGAGGAATAATGGCTAATGGTAAGATTCGTGTCAGACTCCGCGCATTTGACGTAGAACTGATCGATCAAAGTGCAAAAGCCATCGTGCAGACTGTTCAGAAGGCAGGTGCTAAGGTTTCAGGACCTATCCCGCTTCCTACCAGAATCAACAAGGTTACTGTTTTGCGCTCGCCCCATGTCAATAAAAAGTCACGGGAACAGTTCGAAATGCGTACTCACAAACGCCTTATTGACATCCTGGAACCCACAGCTGATGTAATGGATTCATTAATGAAGCTGGAATTGCCTGCCGGTGTAGATGTGGAAATTAAGCAGTAAAACTACCGGATTGCGGTGGTTCTGCTGAAATTAAACGGTACGGTCCCTGCGGATCTGGGATGGCGGCCAATAACAAAAAGAGGTTTTGCCTCTTTTATAGGAGAATATCAGAATGAAAGGTCTGATTGCAAAAAAAGTGGGAATGACCCAGGTTTTTGACGAAAGCGGTAATTTAACACCTGTAACCGTGATCCGCGTCGAACCAAATGTGGTTGTTGCTACAAAGACAAAGGAAACGAATGGTTATAACGCTGTCGTGCTGGGGCTTGAAGATCTAAAAGCTTCCAGAACGAATAAGGCGTATGCCGGTCAGTTTTCTGAGAATATTACGCCAAAACGACATTTGAAAGAATTCCGGGACTTTGATAATGAAGTAAAAGTCGGGGATCTCGTCGGACTGGAACTTTTGGAAAAATCGCGCTTCCTTGATGTAACCGCGACTTCAAAAGGTAAGGGTTTTCAGGGCGTAATGAAGAGATGGGGCTTCCATGGCGGGCGTGCGACGCACGGTTCGAAATTTCATCGTGAAGCCGGTGGTACTGGAGAATGCACGACACCCGGACACAGCCTGAAAAACATTAAAATGCCGGGTCATATGGGCTTTGAGCGTGTGACAGTACAGAATCTCAAGATTGTAAAAATCGATTCTGAATTAAAAGTTATTTTGGTTCGCGGGGCTGTTCCCGGGAATAAAGACTGCACGCTGATCGTCAAGTCCGCGGTAAAGAAATAACGACAGAGGAAGACTATGGAAAAGAAAGTCTATTCAGTCGATGGTAAAGAGCTGCGTACAATTACATTAGATGATAAAGTATTCGGCCTCCCGGTGAATGAAGATGTTATTTACTACGCCATCAATAATGAATTAGCAAATAAACGTGTAGGGACTGCATGCACGAAGGATCGTTCTGAAGTACATGGCAGTAATGCCAAGCCTTATAAGCAGAAGGGAACGGGGCGTGCACGTAGAGGCGATAAAAAGTCTCCTATTACGCGTGGCGGTGGAATTATATTTGGTCCTAAACCGCGTGATTTCAGTTTCGCAATGCCGAAAAAAGCAAAACGTCTTGCAATGAAGTCAATTCTCAGCCTGCAGGCTCAAAGTGACAGATTGACTGTTGTGGAAGATTTTACTATTGACAGCGGAAAGACAAAGGATCTGGTAAAAGTTCTTGATAATTTTGCCAAAGATGAGCGTACGGTGATAATCCTTAAGGATGATGATGCAAAGATCCGGCAGGCTGGAAGAAATATTCCCAGACTCTCATTTCTTTCATATAACCGTCTCTGTGCTCATGATTTGTTCTATGGGCGGAAAGTTATCCTGCTGGAAACAGCAGTGAAAAACATTTCACAGTTCTACAATACTGCAGAAGAGGGGGCTGAATAATGTTGGTGCTTGAAGACGTTATTATAGAGCCTGTTATTTCTGAGAAGGCAACTGCACTGCGAGATCAGGATAAATATGTATTTATCGTCCGTCAGGATGCAACAAAGACGCAAATAAAGGAAGCAGTTAATAAGCTTTTTAATGTAAAGGTTATTGACTGTACAACGATGAATGTACTGGGCAAAATAAAGAGGCTGCGGAATCGTCCGGGCCGGACAGCCAGTTACAAAAAAGCCATTGTGCGTGTTGCACATGGTGAAACAATTAAGGTGCTCGAGGGCGCTTAAGCCCAAGACTGCGTAAATTAAGGGGATTCAGATGGCTCTTAAGATTTTTAAGCCGATCACCGCAGGTACTCGCACTCGTATAGACCTGGTTAGGGATGAACTGACAGCCGATAGACCCGAAAAAACGTTGGTGTCAGGTCTTAATGCCCATGGTGGTCGTGGTGCTGGTGGACGTATTTCAGTACGTCATCAGGGCGGCGGACACAAACGGCGGTATCGTGACATAGATTTCAGACGTGATAAACATGGAATTCCGGGTACGGTTAAAACAATTGAATATGATCCTAACCGGAGTGCCAATATTGCATTGATTTTCTATGCTGATGGTGACAAACGTTATATTATTGCTCCGAAAGGATTGATCGTTGGACAGAAAATATTGTCCGGTGAAAATGCGGCTCCTACTGTAGGTAATGCATTGCCGCTGGAAGCTATCCCGGTTGGTTTTACAGTTCATAATATTGAACTGACTCTTGGTCGGGGCGGTCAGCTTGTTCGTTCTGCAGGTGCCAGTGCTCTTGTTGCAGCTAAGGAAGGTGACTATGTAACGATTCGTCTTCCTTCAAGTGAAATGCGCCGTATTAATGGCAGATGCTATGCAACAATCGGTGTCGTTGGTAACGAAGAACGCATGAATGTACAGTATGGAAAAGCTGGTCACAAGAGATGGCTTGGTATCAGACCTACCGTTCGCGGTATGGCGATGAATCCTGTTGATCATCCGCTCGGTGGTGGTGAAGGTGCTGGCAAAGGACGTAACCCTGTTACTCCCTGGGGACAGCCTTGCAAGGGCTACAAGACCCGCAACAAGCGGAAGACGTCTGACAAATTTATTGTTTCACGTCGGAAGAAATAGTTGCAGAGGAGATAACGGTGTCAAGATCTGTTAAAAAAGGTCCTTTTATTGAAAAGAGCCTCTACAAAAAGATTACAGAAATGAATAAGGAAAAAGACAGGAAAATGATAAAAACATATTCCCGTTGTTCTACAATTATTCCTGAAATGGTTGGAAATACAATTTCTGTATATAATGGGAAGTCATGGATTCCGGTATATATTACGGAGAATCTTGTCGGCCATAAGCTTGGCGAATTTTCTCCTACCCGTATATTCCGGGGACATGGTGGTACTGATAAAAAAGCCGCTGCAGGTCCTTCTGCAGGATCGCCAGCAGCCCCGGCCGCGGCGGCTAAATAATAGGTGGATATTATGACTGTAAAGAAAGGTTATGTAGCCACTACAAAATTCCTGATTGCATCTCCTATGAAGGTTCGTCCGGTAGCTCATGTAATCAATCAGAAGTCCTGTTCGGAGGCTATGGCTATTCTTGCCAACATGCCGCAGAAAGGTGCTGTGCTTATTCGCGGGACGTTAAAGTCCGCAGTAGCTAATGCTCTTAATGCAAACAACAAACTGGATGAAGATATGCTCTATGTTAAAGAAATCCGTATTGATGACGGACCAAGGTTAAAAAGGGCCTGGTTCCGTGCTCGCGGTCGTGCTGATCAACTTCTTAAACGTATGTGCCATATTACCGTAGTAGTTGACGAAAAGGCGGGGGAATAAAGTGGGTCAGAAAGTAAATCCTATCGGTTTACGTCTTGGAATTAACAAGACATGGCAGTCTCGCTGGTATGCTAGTCCTCGTGAATATGCAGACCTTGTTCTGGAGGATATGGAAATCCGTAAGCTGATTTCCGGATCTCCTGAATGCAAAAATGCCGATATTGCAGAAATCGAAATCATTCGTCATCCGCAGCGGGTTACAATTGTTATTCATACAGCCCGCCCCGGTGTTATTATTGGTGTAAAGGGTGCTACGATTGAAAAAATCAGCACGGATGTACAGAAGCATTTATCAAAAAAAGTTTTGATCAAGATCAAAGAGATCAAACATGCTGATGTGAATGCTTCTCTTATTGCACAGGATGTTGGACGTCAGCTTCTTGGCCGCGGATCGTACAGAAAGGCAATTAAGCAGGCTTCCAGCAATGCAATGCGTGGCGGCGCTCAGGGTGTAAAGATCCGTTTGGCTGGGCGTCTTGGCGGCGCGGAAATGAAACGCACTGAAGAGCATAAGGAAGGGCGTGTCCCGCTTCATACGCTTCGTGCAGATATCGACTATGGTACTTATGAAGCTGTTACTACCTATGGTAAAATTGGCGTGAAAGTCTGGGTTTACAATGGTATGAATTATGGTCATGAGCAGAACGAAGATGCCGGTCAGCTGGTACGTAAACCGCGTCGTGAACGCGCACCGCGCAGCCAGGAAGCAGGTCAGTTAATTCAGAGGAATTCAACTGACAGTGCAGCCGGCAGTGCGGATAAAACTTCAAGGAGTTAGTCTATGCCACTCAGTCCAAAAAGAGTTATGCACCGTAAGGTGCAGCGCGGCAGACAGCATGGATTTGCGACCCGCGATAATACAATAGATTTTGGTGATATCGCTCTGGTAGCGATGGAACCTGTCTGGCTGAATGCGAAACATATCGAAGCTGCCCGTGTTGCTATCAACCGTAAAATTGACCGCAAGGGACAGGTATGGATTCGTGTGTTCCCGGACAAGCCGATTACCAAAAAACCTGCTGAAGTTCGAATGGGTAAAGGTAAGGGTGCTCCTGAATTTTGGGCTGCAAACCTTAAACCCGGTATGATTATGTTTGAGATTGGCGGTGTTGATAAAGCAATCGCGACGGAGGCTCTCCGTCTGGCGAGCAGCAAATTGCCGATTAAAACAAAAATAGCTTATAAACCAACGCAGGATTAAGGAGGCACAGGATGGCAAAGTCAACAAAAAAAACAGATAAAGAGCTGTCTTATGCTGAGTTGATTACACAAAAAAATGAGCTTAAAAGAAAGTACATGGATTTGCGCTGTACAATGGTTACATCCCATGTAGATAACACAATGCAGAAACGTACAATGCGTCGCGAAATCGCAAGGCTGAATACGTTTATCCGGCAGAAAGAAACTGCCGGCGTACAGAAGTAGGAGCTGCCCCGTGGAAGAACAGGCTGTTAAGACTGCTAAAGCTACGAAACTTTCTCTTGTGGGGATCGTAACAAGTGATAAGATGGATAAGACCATTGTTGTTTCGATTTCCACAAAAAGAATGGACCAGCTTTACAAAAAATATGTTACGCGGACAAAAAAATGTAAGGCTCATGATGAAAAGAATGAAGCCCATACCGGTGATAAAGTCCGTATTGTAGAAAGTCGCCCGCTTAGTAAAGATAAATGCTGGCGTCTGGTAGAAATCATCGAACGTGCTAAATAAGGCGGAGGGACAAGAATATGCTTCAGATGCAATCAAATATGACTGTTGCTGACAACTCCGGCGCAAAGGTCGTTCAGTGTATTAAAGTACTTGGCGGTACGCATCGCCGGTACGCAGGAATCGGTGACATTGTTGTTGTAGCTGTGAAGGAAGCAATTCCAACATCTACTATTAAGAAGGGAACGATCGAGAAAGCTGTAATCGTTCGTCTGTCAAAAGAATACCGCCGTCCTGACGGGACCTATATTCGTTTTGATGATAATGCATGTGTTATCATTGACGAAAATAAAAACCCGAAAGGAAAACGTATTTTTGGCCCTGTGGCACGTGAGCTCCGTGATATGGATTTCATGAAGATTGTGTCACTGGCACCGGAAGTTCTCTAAGGAGTGTTGAAATGGATAAAAAATTCAAAATCCATAAGGACGATACGGTTCAGGTTATAGCTGGCAAAGATAAAGGCAAGCGCGGTTCTGTTGTCCGGATTATAGCAAAAAAGGACGCAGTTATTGTATCGGGTGTTAATATTGTCAAAAAGACAATGAAAAAGCGGAGTCAGCAGGATCAGGGCGGTATTGCCGAAATTGAAGCACCACTGAATATTTCTAATGTAGCGATCGTATGTAAAAAATGCGGTCCTACCAAGATTGGTTATAAGCTTGACGGAGACAAAAAAGTTCGTGTCTGCCGCAAATGTGGAGAAACTCTGTAATGGATAATTACATACCCCGGCTTAAGAAAGTCTATAAGGACACTGTCGCTCCTGAGCTCTTTAAAGAGTTCGGTTATACGTCTGTCATGCAGATTCCTTCGGTTAAGAAGATTGTAGTGAGCATGGGCGTTGGCGAAGCTCTCACAAATAAGAAACTCCTTGATGCCGCAGTTACTGACCTTACACAGATTACAGGCCAGCACGCGGTAAAGACAAAAGCAAGAAAAAGCATAGCTAACTTCAAGCTTCGTGAGGGCAACGAGGTGGGCGTTATGGTAACTTTGAGAGGAAACATCATGTATGAATTCCTTGATCGGCTTATCAATATTGCGCTCCCCCGTGTTAAGGATTTCCGTGGTATCAAGGCAACCGGCTTTGATGGACATGGAAATTTCTCTCTTGGTATTACTGAGCAGATTATTTTCCCGGAAATTGATTTTGATAAAATTACGAAAATTTCCGGTTTAAATGTTGCGATTGTAACAAGTGCAAAGACGGATAATGAAGCCCGTGCCTTGCTTGCCAAGTTCAATATGCCTTTCCGGAAATAAGTGAGGAGTCATGGCTAAGAAATCAATGATCATAAAGGCGAACCGCACTCCCAAATACAGCACCAGGAAATATAACCGGTGTAAGATTTGCGGTCGTCCTCGTGGATATCTGCGTAAGTTTAAGATGTGCCGTCTTTGCTTTCGCAAGTTAGCTAGTGAAGGCCTGTTACCAGGTATCACAAAATCCAGCTGGTAGGATGGTAGGAGAAAAATATGAGTGCATCAGATCCCGTAGCAGATATGCTTACTAAGATCCGGAATGCGGCACAGGCCCGCCACGAAAAAGTAGATATTTCTACATCCAAGCTTAAGTTGGAAATCGTGAAAATTCTGAAGACTGAGGGTTTTGTAAAAAACTTTAAGAAAGTTCAGGATGAAGGCCACAGCATTATCCGCATTTTTTTGAAATATGATGACGTAAATACGCCTGTTATTCACGGACTTGAAAAGATTTCAACTCCAGGTCGTCGTGTTTATTCTGGTTATAAGGATATGCCACGTATGTATAATGGATATGGCATAGTTATTGTATCGACGTCTTCCGGTATAACAACCGGCCGAAAGGCTAAAGAGAAGATGGTCGGTGGCGAACTTATTTGCTCTGTGTGGTAATGGAGGAGAATGATATGTCTAAACTTGGAAAACTTCCCATTGCCATTCCTGCAGGTGTGACAGTTACTGTGTCTCCCGCGCTGGTAACAGTAAAAGGTCCGAAAGGGGAATTGAAACAGGACTATAACAGCAATGTTACTGTAGAAATAAAAGGCAGTGAGGTTCTGGTTAAACCGGTGAATGATACAAAGGCGGCAAATGCTGCTCATGGTCTGTATAGGAATCTTATCCGTAATATGGTCATAGGTGTTACTACCGGTTTTTCGAAAGCCCTTATTATAACTGGAGTTGGTTACCGTGCCGAAGTACAGGGGAAAATTCTTGTTATGAACCTAGGATATTCTAACGATTTTATTGCAGCTATCCCTGACGGGTTGACTGTTACTGCCGATGCACAGGGGAAAGTAACGGTTACCGGTGCAGACAAGCAGGAAGTCGGAGAATTCAGTGCACAGCTTCGTAGCTTACGTAAACCTGAACCTTATAAGGGAAAGGGGATACGTTATGATACGGAAGTTATTAGACGTAAGGTCGGAAAGACTGGTGTTAAGTAAGGTGAAACTTTATGTATAAGAAACTGAATGACAAACAGAGAAAACGCCTGCACAGAAAGGTTCATATCCGTAAATCGATTTATGGAACTGCTGTTCGTCCCCGTATGACTGTGACGCGAAGCAACTATAATTTGTATGTGCAGATAATAAATGATGATGAAGGGAAAACCCTTGCTTCAATTTCCACCCTTGAAAAAGATTTTGCATCCCTGAAACCTGATACGGAAGGAGCTGCAAAACTTGGTGAGGCATTGGGAACACGCCTGAAAGATAAAAAAATTACAACAGTAGTTTTTGATCGTAATGGATATCTTTATCATGGTGTGATAAAAGCCCTTGCTGATGGTACCCGCAAAGCCGGGATCGTATTCTAGGAGAGGCTATGGAACACCAGAAGAATTATGAGAAGGAACCGAAAGATAAAGAGTTCGTAGAAAAGCTGGTCAAGCTGAACCGTACTGCGAAAGTAGTCAAGGGTGGACGCAGGTTTTCATTTGCTGCTCTTACCGTTGTTGGAGATCAGAAAGGCCGTGTCGGCTATGGTTTTGGTAAAGCCAATGATGTAACTGAAGCAATAAAAAAGAGTATAGACCGCGCTAAAAGGAATCTTGTGACTGTCCCTGTAAAAAATGGAACAGTTCCGCATGAAATTATTGGTAAATATAAGAGTTCATCTGTTCTTTTGAAACCGGCATGTCCTGGAACGGGCGTTATTGCAGGCGGTGCAGTACGGGCGATAATGGATGCAGCAGGGGCCACAGATGTGATTTCAAAATCACTCGGTTCCAGTGCTTCTGTAAATGTCGTACGGGCAACCTTTAATGCAATAACACACATGATGGATGCACGCAAAGTTGCACAGAACAGGGGTAAAACTCTGGAAGAATTGTGGGGATAATCTATGGCTAAAAAACTCAGGATTACTCTTGTTAAAAGTACAATCGGACAAAAGCCTGATAAAGTGGCAACGGTCCGTAGTCTTGGACTGAAAAAAATCAACTCTTTCGTTATGCATGAAGATTCAGATTCTATTCGTGGTATGATAGCTTCTGTTTCTCACATTGTGGAAGTAGAGGAGATGAAATAATGGCAGAATATAATCCAGTTCTAAATGCACCGGAAGGCGCAAACAAGAAAAAAAGAATTATTGGCCGTGGATCATCTTCTGGACGCGGTACAACGGCTGGACGTGGAAGTAAAGGTCAGCAGTCAAGATCCGGTGGAAAAACATATATCGGATTTGAAGGCGGACAGATGCCGTTATATCGTCGGTTGGCACAGAAGGGTTTTTCAAATTATCCTTATAAGAAGGACTATATATGTCTTAATGTCTCCGATCTTGATGCAAAATATGCAGAAGGAGAAACTGTAGACAGGAAGACATTGTATGCAAAAGGTATGCTGAAGAGTGATGCTTCCTTTATTAAGATTCTGGGCGATGGCTCTATTACTAAAAAACTGACGGTAAATGTTGATAAAATGTCAGCATCGGCAAAAGAAAAAATTGAAAAGGCCGGCGGTAATGTAACAACAAAGGAACCTCTGAAAGAAAATAAAGTGAAACCTGCAAAAAAAACAGCAGGGAAAACTGAAAAAAAAGATCACGTACCTTCTGCGAAAAAGACTTCAAAAAAAGCAGAAGAAAAGAAATAAACGGCGGAGACAAAAATGGCAAGCAATCCAATTGTGAATATGTTTAAAATTAAGGAACTGCGGGACCGTATGTTCTTTACATTTATTGTTCTTGCTGTTTTCCGTCTCGGAAGCGTTCTGACTATACCTGGCATTGATGCAAGTGTACTGTTGTCTTACTTCGATAATCTGGCAAAGCAGAATAAAAATGCCTTTGCCAGTTATATGGACTTCTTTGTCGGCGGTGCGTTTTCGAATTTTTCGATTTTCATGTTAGGCGTTATGCCTTACATATCGATGCAGATTATTATGCAGCTTGCACTGATTATCTTCCCGTCGTTAAAGCGTGCTGCACAGGAAGATGGTGGTCAGCAGAAAGTAGCAGGTTGGACGCGTATAGGAACAGTTTTTGTCTGTCTGATCCAGTCTCTTGCTGTGACGGTTTATGCAGAAAGCATCCCGGGTTCAATTGTTCTGGAAAACAGTGTATTGTTCAGATTGCTTGCTATGTTGACGGTTACAACCGGTTCAATGGTGACAGTCTGGCTGGGTGATCAGATAACAGCTCATGGTATTGGCAATGGCATTTCAATGTTGCTGTTTGCCGGTATAGTAGCCCGTCTGCCTCATGCTGTTGTTGAATTGAGCAACAAAGTAAAAGATGGCGAAATTAACGTTGTTTTTGTAATTGTTGTGCTTGTGATGTTTCTTGGTATTATTGCTCTGGTCGTTTATGAAGAACAGGGTGAAAGAAAAATTCCTGTACATTATGCAAAACGTGTTGTAGGCAGGAAAATGTATGGTGGTCAAAACACCTATATTCCATTCAAGATTAATCCGTCGAATGTTATTCCTGTAATTTTTGCTTCATCGTTTTTAACATTCCCGTTACAGATTATATCGAGTTTTGGAAATAACCAGAATTCTGCGCGATGGGTAGGCAGGCTTTCTGCTTTTCTTACGCCGACAGGATGGTGGTATAATATTCTGATGGTTATTCTTATTATATTCTTTGCATACTTCTACACTCAGGTAACACTGAACCCCACTGAAATAGCTAAGAATGTAAGAGAGAACGGAGGCTCGATTCCGGGTATTCGTACTGATAAAACTGAGGAATATCTGCAAAAGGTGTTAAACCGGTTGATACTACCAGGATCACTGTTTCTCGCAGCAATAGCGGTATTGCCGACGGTTATTCAGAATTTTTTTGGATTTCCGCAGTCAATTTCCATGTTGATGGGAGGAACCTCACTGATTATTATGGTTGGTGTTGATCTGGATACGATGAGTCAGGTAGAAGCCCTGCTTAAAATGCATCATCATGATGGATTGGTAAAGAAGGGGAAAATTCGATCACGAAATCTGTAGATTTTGTGAATTATCTGTAGAACAAGTATTGGAATGTATGGTATAGTAATTGCTACGGATTGTAATTCATTGCGAGTTGCCATAATCCGTAAATACATTCCAGGGGGACTTTTATGAAAGTACGAACCAGCGTAAAGCCTATCTGTGATAAATGTAAGGTAATCAAACGGGGCGGTGTAGTCCGCATCATTTGTTCGAACCCAAAACATAAGCAGAGACAGGGCTGAGGAGTAGCAGATGGCTCGAATTGCGGGAGTTGATCTCCCTAATAAACATGTCATAGTCGCTTTGACTTATATTTATGGTATTGGTCGCTCGGCAGCCAAAACGATTTGTGAGAAATCAAAAATTGATCCTATGGCAATGATTAACGATCTTTCAACTGATGATCTTGCAAGACTTCGCGAGGTTATCGATAAAGAGTATAAAGTTGAAGGACGTCTTCGCACAGAAATTGGTCTTAATATCAAACGTCTTATGGATATCGGCTGTTACCGTGGCTTGCGTCACCGTAAGGGGCTTCCTGTCCGTGGCCAGCGTACACGTACCAATGCTCGTACCCGCAAGGGCAAAAAGAAGACAGTTGCTAACAAGAAAAAAGCAGTCTAAGGCGGAGGATGAGTAAGTGGCTACTGTAAAGAAGAGAAAAGAAAAGAAGAGCGTCTATGAAGGAAATGTGTATATTCAGGCGACGTTCAATAATACTATTGTAACTATTACCGATCTGAATGGTAATACGCTTTCCTGGGCATCTTCAGGCGGACTTGGATTTCGCGGAGCTAAGAAATCGACTCCGTTTGCAGCTCAGTCAGTTGCAGAAACTGCTGTGCAAAAGGCAGTAAGTTACGGCCTGCGGGAAGTTCACGTATTTGTAAAAGGACCAGGGATGGGACGTGAGAATGCAATCCGTTCTCTTGGTTCTTTGGGGTTAAAGGTGAAATCGATTTCCGATGTTACACCTATTCCGCATAACGGATGTCGCCCACGTAAAACTCGCCGCATGTAAGGAGAATACCAGGAAATGGCAAGATATACAGGTCCTATCTGCAGACTTTGCAGAACTGAACAAACTAAACTGTTCCTGAAAGGAGATCGCTGTAAGAGCGATAAGTGCCCTATTAATAGAAAACGTGGAGCACCCGGTAAAGATCCGAAGCTGAGAAGCGGGAAACGCAGTGAATACGGTTTACAGCTTCGTGAGAAGCAGAAGATTAAACGTATGTATGGTATGCTTGAAAAGCAGTTTTATCTGACATACGATCGTGCTCTGCATATGCCCGGAGTAACAGGTGCAAACCTTGTTACATTACTTGAATCCCGGTTGGATAATGTTGTATTCAGAATGCATTTTGCTGTAAACCGTACACAGGCCCGTCAATTGGTTCTTCATGGACATATCCTCGTGAATGGTAAATGTGTTAACATTCCCAGTTATAATGTAAAGCAGGGTGATGTTGTCGAGGTAAAGGAAAAGAGCAGAAAACTTACAGTAGTTCAAGACGCTTTAAAAGAAGTTTCTAAGTCTGGCAATGTGCCCTGGATTACGCTTGATGTTGATGCTGTAAAAGGAACCTTTACGGCAAATCCTCGTCGTGAAGAAGTTACTGATTTGGCCAATATTAAAGAACAGCTCGTGGTTGAGCTCTATTCTAAATAAGGAGTTCAGATGGCTCGCAAAAATCTGCTTAAAGGTTTTAAAAGACCGAAAGGCATTGCATTTGAGCATCTTGAAACGAATCCTAATTACGGAAAGTTTATTGCATATCCTTTTGAAACAGGATTTGGTACAACCGTGGGAAATACTTTACGGCGCGTACTGCTCTCATCGATTCAGGGATATGCAATCACATCCGTCCGGATTACTTCATATGATGCTGACGGTGTTCCTCATGTCATTTCCAGCGAATTCGAAACCATTCCAAATGTGGAAGAAGATACGTTGGAAATACTGAACAGCTTGAAACAGATACGTTTGCGGCTCCCTGGAGACACCGAGCAGGATACTATCCTGTACGAGTTTAAAGGTCCTGGTACTATTAAAAGCGATAATTTCGCTAAAGATGGAGCTCTTGAAATCATGTCAAAAGATCAGCAGATCTTTACAATGATGGATGGTGCACGCCTTGATTTTGAAATTCAGGTTGATCTGGGCAGGGGATATGTTCCTGCAGAAGTGAATGAGCATTATATAGAAGTTGTCGGAACTATTCCCATGGATGCTATTTTTACGCCTGTACCCAAGGTGAAATATTCTATTGAACCTTGTCGTGTCGGTCAGCGAAATGATTATGATAAGCTTGTCCTGGAAATATGGACAGACGGTACTATAAAACCGGAAGATGCACTGGCTGAAGCTGCAAAAATTGCAAAGGATCACTTTTCAATTTTTGTAAACTTTAATGACAGTGAATATAACGGTGGAGATGATCTGGACGAAGGTGATGAACAGATTCGTGCTCTCTTAAACACACCGGTTGAGGAACTTGAACTTTCGGTACGTTCTTCGAATTGTCTGAAAAATGCCAATATCCGAACGATCGGTGAATTAACAAAAAAGACGGAAGACGATATTGCCAAAACTCGCAACTTTGGTAAAAAGAGTTTAACTGAGATAAAGGAAAAACTCCTTGAGTGGAACCTGACTCTCGGCATGACAGATTACAGTCATCTGAAGAATGCTGTCAATCTAACAAAGCAGAAGGAAGAAACAGATGAATCATAAAAATGGGTTTAATCCGCTTTCACGTACAACAGCTCACCGCCGTGCAATGTCACGGAATATGGTTACATCGCTCTTCAGATTTGAGCGTATTACCACAACACAGCAAAAAGCTCTGGAAGTAAGGAAAGCTGCTGAAAAGCTTATAACAAGAAGTAAGGTTGATACGGTTCATAACCGTCGTCAGGTAGCAAAATATATTCAGGATGAGAAAATCTTGAATAAGCTCTTTACGGAAATTGGTACACGTATGAAAGAGCGTAAGGGTGGGTATACACGCATCCTTAAGCTTGGATTCCGTCAGGGTGATACTGCTGATATGGTAATCCTTGAGCTTGTTGATTATAAGCTTGATACGGAAGCTGAAGCTAAAAAGGCAGAGAAGAAAGTTCAAAAAACAACTTCTGCCAATACGGAAACAGTTTCAAAGGAACCTGAAAAAGAGGTAAAGAGCGTTTCCAAGCTGGAAACAGCTGGAAAAGAAGCAGTTGCAGCAAAAACTCCTGCTAAGGCAAAAAAATCGCCAGCGGCTAAAACAGCTAAAGCCAAAACACCCGAAGCGGATAAAAAAGCCGATAAGGATGCCGGGAAAAAGGAGTAGAATATGTCCAAAAATCATCGTGGAAGCGGTCTTCGTGCACAACCGGCTCATGGACGGGGCGTGTGTCCGATATGCCATAAGGAAAATATAAAGGTTCTTTATGAGCAGGAAATTGATGGCCAGAAAGTAAAAATCTGTAAATATTGTAAGGCTGCCTTAAAAAATAAGGCACTAAAAAACAAGAAAGCTGCATCACCTGCTGGTGTATCTGCTGCCCAGCCAGCGCCCGTTGCCGAAAAGACTTCAGCAGAAAATTAATTTGAAAGTGCGCTTTCAATAAGCCGTCCTTTATACAGGGACGGCTTTATTATTTATGTATTTTGTACTTTCGGGAAGAAAAAACTTTACAAATAATTAATAATTTTATAATATATAATAAAGTTTGGAGGTGATTTATGAAGAAAATGGCACAGTTGTCATTTTTCGGTCTGATTGCATGTATGGCCGGCACCCTTTTAGGGTGTTCTAAAGGTAGTGGAAATTCGATTACCATAGGAGGTATATTTCCTCTTTCAGGTTCTGTTGCTGTATATGGTGTAGAATGCAAAAATGGTATTGACCTTGCAATAGAAGAAATTAATAGTGCCGGTGGTATTAACGGAAAACAGGTAACTTTACTCAGCGAAGATGATGAAGGAAATCCTGATAAAACGGTAAATGCTTTTAAGAAATTGACAACGAAGGATCATGTAAAGATTATAATAGGATCTTTGACTTCCGGATGTACACAGGCAATTACAACGCTTTCTCAGGCAAGTAAAATTGTACAGATTGCTCCTGCGGCAACGGCACCTGCTATTACGGATGCAGGTGATTATATTTTCCGGGCATGTTTTATAGATCCTTTTCAGGGAACTGTCGGTGGTAAATTTGCAACTGGTGATCTGGGATGTAAAAAGGCTGCCATTTTATATGATGTAGGTAATGATTATTCTGTTGGTCTGACGGATAATTTTGAAAAATCTTTTACTGATGCAGGCGGTCAGATCGTAGCAAAAGAGTCGTATAGTACCGGGGATAAAGATTTTAATGCACAGCTGACAAAGATCAAAAATGCTTCTCCTGATGTTGTTTATCTGCCTGATTATTACGGAACTGTTGCCCTTATTGCAAAACAGCTTAGGGCTCAGGGAATAAATACTCCCATAGTTGGTGCAGATGGATGGGATGGTCTGACGGATAATGCTGGTGATGAAGTTTTGAACGGTTTTTATTCAAATCATTATGCTTCGGATTCTACCAATCCTGCGGTACAGAAATTTGTCAAGGCTTTTAATACTAAATACGGGAAGGATCCTAATTCTTTTGCGGCTCTTGGATATGATTGTGTTTATATGTTGAGGGATGCTATTGTAAAGGCTGGCTCAACAGATTCTGCATCAGTTAAAGATGCTCTCGCTGCAACGAATGGTGATTATGTGACAGGGCACTTGACATTTAATGAAAAACATAATCCTGTTAAATCTGCGGTAATACTTGAACTTGTTAAAGGCGATAACGGAAAACTGAAAACCGTGTATAAAACAACGGTAAATCCGTAAATACTACTTGCATAAATATCATTGCTGTTTTATCTTGTAGTTATGCAAAGAGGCATCTATCTTTATGGGTAGATGCCTCTTTTATTTTCGGAGGTGTTGTTTATGAAGAAGTTTTTAAGAGTTTTGTTTCTTTGTTTCCTGCCGTTTGCAGTCGCAGGACTCGCAGCGGCCAATGGTACAAAGGATTCGTCAGGTACTATCAAAGTCGGTGGTATTCTTCCTCTTTCCGGTGCTGTAGCTGTATATGGTAATCAGAGCAAGATGGGCGTAGAACTTGCCATTGCAGAAATTAATGCTGCTGGCGGAATTAATGGGAAAAAACTTGAATTTATCTGTGAAGATGACGAAGGGAATCCTGATAAAACAGTTAATGCATTCAAAAAACTTACGGTAAAAGACGGTGTTAAATTTATAATCGGTTCCTGTACCTCCGGTTGTACTAAAGCTATAACGACGCTTGCCCAGGCGCAGAAAGTTATTATTATAACACCATCTGCAACTAATTATAATATTACGGATGCCGGTAATTATATTTTCAGAGCATGTTTTATAGATCCTTTTCAGGGAATTGTAGGTGCGAAATTCGCATTTAATACGCTTAGAGTAAAGAAAGCCGCTGTACTTTATGATGTAGGTAATGATTATTGTGCCGGTTTGCAGGATAATTTTCAAAAAGCATTTAAATCCTATGGTGGTGAAATTGTTGCTGTTGAATCCTATGCTACTGGTGACAAGGACTTTAATGCACAGCTGACAAAGATAAAGAATGCAAGTCCGGAGTTGATTTATATTCCCGATTATTATGGTACTGTCGCTCTTATAGCAAAGCAGCTGCGTGCGCAGGGAATTAATTGTCCTCTGCTCGGCGGTGATGGCTGGGATGGTCTTGAATCGAATGCTGGAGATGAAGTTCTTAATGGCTATTATTCAAATCATTTTACAGCAGATTCTTCGGATCCTGCCGTAAAGCGTTTTGTTAAAGCTTTTACCGAAAAAAATGGTAAAGCCCCAAACTCTTTTGCAGCGTTGGGATATGACTGTCTCAGTCTCTATAAAGACGCAATTCTGAAAGCAAAGTCTGTAGATCCCGCAGCTGTATGTGCAGCTATGGAGGCAACAGATGGCGCGTATATTACCGGACATTTAACATTTGACAAACACCACGACCCCCAGAAATCTGCTGTTATTCTGGAAATGGTCAAAGGTCCGGATGGAAAGCTTACTACTGCTTATAAAGCTACCGTTAATCCGTAATTATAGAAACCGGACATCATTAAAGAAGTAAAGCATTTCCAAAAGTTATTTACTTCTGGAAATGCTTTACTAAAAATCAGCTGGTACTTCTTTACTAATTGAAGACCGTATTGTAAAATAACAAAAATTGGTTTATACCGGAGGGAATATTGAATACCGGGTTGGTTTTTTTACAGCAGCTTATAAATGGCTTGTCGCTAGGTAGTATTTATGCTCTTATTGCACTTGGCTACACCATGGTATATGGAATTGTTAAACTGATCAATTTTGCACATGGTGATGTGATGATGATCGGAGCCTATACAGGATATTTCATCCTGCTGGCGCTGGGGACTACTGTCCCCGGAATGACTCTTGCTTTTTTGGGAGCTATGGCGGTATGCGGGTTTTTATCAATCGCCATCGAACGTTTTGCCTATAGACCGCTCAGGAATGCGCCCAGGTTGAATTCTCTGATAACAGCTATTGCTGTAGAACTTATTCTGCAAAATGCAATGCGCGTATTACCTTTTGTTGGACCTGATCCACGCCAGTTCCCGACAATAAAAATAGAAAATTTTACTATTGGTGCTGTTTCTGTTTCAAATATTCAGCTGATTGTAATAGTCTTTAGTGCAGTTCTTATGATTTTGTTGAATTATATTGTTAATTATACGAAGACAGGAAAGTCAATGCAGGCTGTTTCATTTGATTTGCAGGCTTCAAGTCTTATGGGAATAAGCGTTAACCGGACAATTGCTTTCACTTTTGCTCTCGGATCTATACTTGCAGGTGCGGGAGGAATTCTTTATGCAACTGCATATCCGCAGATAGATCCGCTCATGGGGTATATGCCGGGGTTAAAGGCTTTTATTGCCGCTGTCCTTGGAGGAATCGGATCTATCCCCGGTGCCATGTTGGGAGGAATTATACTTGGAATAGCTGAGACGCTGACCAAGGGATTCCTGTCTTCACAATTTGCTGATGCTATTTCTTTTTCAATACTGATAATCATTCTGCTGGTAAAACCGACAGGTATTTTTGGTGAAAAGATACGGGTCAAGGTTTAAGAGAGGCAGGAGGTATCATATGAAAAATAAGATATTACGGAATATGCTTATTCCCGGAATCTGTGCAATCGTTGTTGTTATTATTCCTGCTTTATTAATCAATTTTTTTATAATAGATGCTTATACTGCCCAAATCCTTACCCTCGCCGGGATAAATGCGATAATGGCATTGAGTGTAAATATTATTTGTGGTATTACAGGGCAGTTATCTCTTGGGCAGGCAGGATTTATGGCTATAGGTGCCTATACGACAGTTTTATTATCAACTGGTGCATTAATGCCTCTGCCTGTCAGTATTATCCTGGCAGGATTTGTAACTGCTTTTTTTGGTTTTTTAATCGGTTTTCCAACATTAAAACTTGAAGGTGACTATCTGGCGATCGTCACGCTCGGATTCGGAGAAATTATACGTGTTATACTGGTCAACCTGAAGGCTTGGACTGGCGGACCAAACGGAAAACAGTTTCCAACAGTTCTTACGCTGAATCCGGCTGTTGCGTATCTGGTAATTATTGGTATTTTAACAATTCTTGTAATCCTTATACAAAATTTTATACGTTCTACATATGGCCGTGCAATTATTGCTGTCAGGGAAGATGAAATTGCCGCAAATTCCAATGGAATCGGTGTGTTCCGTTATAAAATGGTAGGCTTTGTAATAGCTTCCTTTGTAGCCGGAGTCGGAGGTGCTTTATATGCACCCTTTATTGGCTTTATAAAACCTGATATGGCATCTTTTACCAGAAGCATAGATTATCTTATTTACGTCGTTTTAGGCGGTATGGGCTCAACAACAGGAAGTGTTCTTGCTTCATTTGTATTGACTTCTTTACAGGAGTTTTTGAGATTTTTGCAAAATTACCGGCTATTATTTTATCCGGTTATTCTTATTCTGGTAATGCAGTTTCGTCCGCAGGGCCTGCTTGGAACAAAAGAATTTTCATTTGTAAAAACATGGGATAGATTACCTGAATTTTTTTCAAAACTGAAAAGAGGAAAAAAACAAAGCGATATACAAAAAGGAGAAAATAATGCCTGAAGATAATTCTTTAATACTGCAGGCTTCCGGTATTTCTATCGTTTTTGGGGGTCTCAGGGCTGTCAGTGATTTTTCCTGTTCGCTATCAAGAAATGAGCTTGTAGGTCTTATCGGTCCGAATGGTGCCGGTAAGACTACGGTCTTTAATATGTTAAGCGGTATTTATACGCCTACGGAAGGACAGATATCTTTTTGGGATAATAATGAACGTCTTACTCTTATAAACAGGAAGACCCCGGCCCAGCTTAATAAAATCGGTATAGCAAGAACCTTTCAGAATATCCGGTTATTCAATCAGATGACTGTTTCAGATAATGTCAGAGTAGCTATTCATGCACATAGAAATGTTTCTCCTGTTGATGTGCTATTGAGAACTCCCGCTTTTCGTAGAGACGAGGCAATGATGACTGCCCAAGTCGAAGAACTTCTTTCCTTATTTAAGATAGATAATAAGAAAGAAGAACTTGCAAAAAATCTTCCATATGGGGAACAGAGGAAACTTGAAATTGTTCGTGCCCTGGCTGCCAATCCAACGATGCTGTTGCTGGATGAACCTGCTGCCGGTATGAATCCGCAGGAAACGGTTGAATTGATGAAACTGATTGCTTTTATCCGAGAAAAATTCAATCTTACAATTTTGCTTATAGAACATGATATGCGGCTGGTGATGGGTATTTGTGAACGGATTATTGTGCTGGATTATGGCAAAATTATCGCCGAAGGCAGACCTCAGGATATTCGTTCTAATCCGCAGGTAATAAAGGCGTACCTGGGACAGGAGGCGGTAGATGCTTGAAGTAAAAGATTTAACAGTTTCGTATGGTGCAATAAAAGCTCTGCGCGGTATATCCTTTGAGGTAAAAGAGGGTGAAATTATAAGCCTGATCGGATCCAATGGAGCTGGAAAGACGACAACGCTTCATTCGATATCAAATATAATCAAAAAACAAGGCGGTAGTGTACTGTTCAATGGACAGAATATAACAGATACGGAACCGGATAAAATAGTTTCAAAAAGGCTTGTTCAGGTGCCGGAAGGGCGGCGCATATTTGCAAATTTAACAGTACGTGAAAACCTTGAACTTGGCGCATTTTTGCGGAAAGATAAACCTGGTATTAAAAATGATATGGAAAAAGTATTTGAACTTTTTCCTCGCTTAAAGGAACGTATAAAACAGATTGCCGGAACGTTAAGTGGTGGAGAATTGCAAATGCTTGCTATGGGGCGGGGTTTGATGGCCAATCCGCGTCTTCTTTTACTTGATGAGCCAAGTATGGGTCTGGCTCCCATTCTTGTTGATGAAATATTCTCCATAATACAAAAAATAAATAAGGACGGAACGACAATATTACTGGTAGAGCAGAATGCTTTTAAGGCACTGTCTATTGCTGACAGGGCATACGTGCTTGAGACGGGAACAATAATAAAGTCTGGTGCGGCCGCAGATTTAATAAAAGATTCCGCCGTTAAGGAAGCCTATCTGGGCGGCTGATATTTGTCGATCTGCTTCAGTCAGTAGTTTTTTTACAAAGAACGATAATTGTGCTAAAATAGTGAGGGGAATACAGGATACTGCATAGGGCATTGTTTTGTATTGCCAGATACGGATCAATATTTTCAAATCATTGGATTTTTGAAAATATATAACGGGTTATCTTTTCCAGGGAGGAAGTATGAAAGTTCAAGACGTAATGACACATAATCCTGTGTATATTTCTCCAGAAGCATCAGTAACAGAAGCTAAGGTTTTGATGACAAAACAGAAAATCAGTAAATTACCTGTTCTGGATAAAAATAAACGTCTCGTAGGTATTATAACAAAAAATGATCTTATCAAGGCGGGGCCTTCAGCTGCAACAACGCTTGATATGTATGAAATAGGTTATCTCCTTTCAAAACTTACTGTAGAAAAGGTAATGCATAAAAAAGTTATAACTGTTACTGAAGATGAAGTTATTGAGGAAGCTGCCCGGATAATGGTTGATACAGATATCGGCTGTCTGCCGGTGATGAAAGATGATCTTCTCATTGGAATTATTACCGAAAGCGACTTATTCCACGTATTTATTGATTTGTTTGGTGCTCGCCAGAAAGGTGTCCGGGCTACCTTTGAACTTGATGAAAAACCGGGACAGCTTGCAAAATTGACACAGGCAATAGCTGATCTGGGGGGCAATATTGTTTCTCTCGTTACATGGGAAGGTGAAGATCCTGTTCACCGGCGAATTACTGTTAAGTCAACCGGAACTACGGCTGCCCAGATGGAAAAAATCCTGAAGGATGTGCATGCAGATTTGAAGGGGATTCGTGTACTATAAAATGTGTACTTTTATAATTGTATGTATGTTTCAACAGAAGCAATTATAAATCAGTTTCTCAGAACATTTCCGGATACTTTTACAGCTAGACAGCTATCTCATATTCTTGCCCGGGCCGGAATAAAGTTTTCTGTACCGGAGTGCAAAGAATATCTTGAAACAAGTCCGTATGTTTTTGCTCTTGAGAACAAACTTTATATAACCCGTGCAGGTGCATTTACAGGCAAATGGTTTTCTTTTAAACCGGCCAAAGGCGAGATTGAAAGGCAGGTGTTTATTGCCGGTCATCGTTGTATGCCCTTTGTTGATAGTGAAGTTCTCAGCAACTCTCTCCAATTTTATTTCAGAGGGAATCGCCTGCCGAATAAAGTTATTGAAATTGAAAGTTCGAGTGCATTAAATTTTTTTTCGCTTTATGGAGAAGAGTATTCTTCGCAGTATATTGCATCGGATCCTGCAAATAAAACATTAAATCTTGTACAAAGTGATTTTGAATTGCCTTTTCATGTAAAACTGACCGGTTTTTCTTTTAAACCTATTCTGGAGTATTGTCACTTCCATTATGGAGATCGTCTTCTGTGTAAACTTCAGGACTGGGATAATGGAAAAATAGAAGTCGTACCGTTACTGATCAAGGAAGACCGGATGAGAATGGCGGTTTCCGATGTTGAACGTCAGGAATGGTATGAGATTCTTGAAAATGCATTGTTACAGGAATTTAAGAAAATGGGGCCATGTTCCTGTATAGAGGAACAGCTTGCGAATGCTTTTTTTGAATATCACAATGAATTGTGTTCCGTAAATTGTGGTTCGGTTGAAGAATATCTTCAGTATTCAAAGAAGGTTGGAATTGAATATTTTGGCGTTGAAACCCGTTTCTGGTATCGGGGACAGGATGTTCCAGCTGTAGGACCCTGGAACAAAACGGAAAACAGAAATCTGCAGGCTGATGAAAAACATGGGATAATTGATATACCGGATTTTATAGTTGATTCCTACCTTAATGATTTTATGTATCAGAAAAAGACAGATTTAAAAGAACTTGTTGAAACAGTTCTTTCCAAATCATTTGTGCTGACACCGGATGAGAAAAAATATTTTTTATTGCATCTGACTAACAGAAATGTTATACTTTTAAAAAAATATAATTGGTTTGCAGATTTTATAACTGGGGCTGTCCGGCACAGGGCATTAAAACTATATAACCAGATCAGTACAATGATATATGCGATCGACAGTACAGGAAAGGATCTGGCACGGTTTCCACAGCAGGAACTGGTAATATTGTCGCAATTATTTAGTCATTTGACCCATATTCTGGAATCTGTCGAAAATGAACCTGCTACAATAGCAGAGGATTTAGATGAAATGATGCTTTCACTCGAGGGGATGGAATACAATTTTGAAGATATAAAAGATCAATTATATGCGGCTGTTTCAGAACTGCACAAAGGTGAGTTTACAGTAATTTAAGGAGAAAAAAAATGAACGAAAAAGGTATTGCCGCTGCGGCGCTTTCAATCCGCAGCTTAACAATGGATGCTGTGCAGAAAGCAAATTCCGGCCATCCAGGCCTCCCTATGGGCTGTGCGGAACTTGCTGCAACTTTGTATGGAGAAGTGCTTAAACACAATCCTGCTGATTCAAAGTGGGTTGACAGAGATCGTTTTGTGCTTTCTGCAGGACATGGTTCAATGCTGTTATATTCTATTCTCCACCTGTGCGGGTATAAAGTTTCTATAGATGATATCAAGCAATTCAGACAGGTAGGTTCGAAATGTCCCGGGCATCCGGAATATGGGCAGACAGATGGAGTTGAAAATACGAGCGGGCCTCTGGGACAGGGGGTGGCAATGGCTGTTGGAATGGCTGTTGCAGAAACGATGCTGGCTGCCCGTTTTAATACAGCAAAACACACGATTGTTGATCATTATACCTATTCGCTTGTAGGTGAAGGCTGTCTTATGGAAGGAGTGTCCTCAGAAGCAAGTAGTCTTGCAGGACACCTGAAACTGGGGAAGCTGATTGTTTTTTATGATGAGAACCGGATAAGTATTGATGGCTCAACAAAGATCGCTTTTACTGACGATATAGCAAAACGTTATGAAGCATACGGCTGGCAGGTTCTGCAGGGTTCTATGTATAATCCTGCAGAGATTGTATCGCTTGTCAATACTGCAAAAGATTGTAAGGATAAACCTACCCTTATAATGCTCAAATCCATAATCGGGAAGGGTGCGCCGAATGAGGGGACTGCTGACGTACATGGAGCTCCTCTCGGTATTGAAGGGGTTGCTGCGGCTAAAAAAAATCTTGGTCTTCCGGCTGATAAGAATTTCTATGTTCTTCCGGAAGCCTATGAATACTATGAGGGTAAAAAGAATTCCTGGGAAAAAGCTGAAAAGGCTTGGAAAATTGAGTTTGAAGCATGGTCAAAAGAAAATCCTGCCCTTCGTATTCAATGGGATGCTTTTTATGAAGGCAAACCTACAGGACAGACAGGGTTACCGGTATATAAAACAGGTGATAAAGTTGCGACGCGTTCAGCGAGCGGTGAAATGCTTAATGTAATGGCTTCTCGCTATAAAAATCTGGTTGGCGGTTCTGCGGACCTTATGGGACCAAACAAAACAAAAGTTACCGATGATGATGGAATCTATACTTCCGAAAATCGTAAAGGGCGGACAATAGAATTTGGTATCCGTGAATTTGCTATGTCTGCGATCAGTGCTGGTATTGCGCTTCATGGAGGATTACGCCCGTTTTGTGCGACGTTCCTCATCTTCAGTGATTATCTGAGGCCATCCCTCCGTATTGCAGCCCTTATGAAAATCAATACGATATATATTCTGACTCACGATTCTATATTTGTCGGTGAAGACGGCCCCACTCATCAGCCTGTTGAGACACTGGCTGCATTACGTGCTATCCCGAATGTACAGGTTCTTCGTCCGGGCGATGCCGAGGAGACTGAGGCAGCATGGGAAATGGCAATGGAAAGTAAGGACCATCCTGTTTGCATGGCTTTTTCGCGTCAGAATTTAGTCGTATACGAAAAAGCAGATCCTGACTGGAAAAATACAATTCGTACCGGTGCATATATTGTAAAGGAAGGTACAGCGAAGCCGGACATCACTATTCTTGCTACAGGTTCAGAAGTAAATCTTGCGCTTGAGGCTGTAAAGCAGCTGGGGAACAAACAGATCCGCGTTGTTTCTGTTATCGATCGTACTTTGTTTTCAAAACAGGACGCTGTTATTCGTGACAGGATTATCGGCGGCGCAAAGAGGATTGTTACCGCAGAAGCCGGTATCAGTATGGGATGGGAGGCGTTCGCTTCATCTGCTGCTGACATGTTCTGTATAAATGGATTTGGAGAATCAGGTCCTGCATCTAAGGTTGCCGAATTTCTTGGATTTACTGCAGAAAGACTTGTTGAAATATTAAAGAAATAAAACAAAGGGGGCTGCTCATTTTTCCCGGACAGCTCCCTTGTTTGTTATAGCTATATCATTCTGAACATTACTTTATCTTTTCTGCTTATTTCTGTACCAGCAGACAAATCCAAAAAGAATTCCGCCTGTTATCATTAAAAAACATAATATCTGCCCAGTTGAAATATTAAGGAGCGAGGTATTCAGATAAACCGGCGCAGCAGCGTCCCTGGAAATCCTGTATCCTATGTCTGCATCGGGTTCCCGGAAATACTCAATAATAAAACGTACTATCCCATAGCCTGTAATATATATGCTTGTCAGAAAGCCATCAAAACGTCTGTGCCTGCGCAGGAGCCATAAGCAGCCCCATAAAAACATGCCCTCGAAAAAAGCTTCATAGAGCTGACTCGGATGCCGGGGAAGATTGATGAGGGTCGCTCCTGAAGAGAGGTCCATACCGGCCTTCAGAGCAAATTCCTTTACCCAGGGAATCGATATTGAAAATTTCTGCGCAGAAGGAAATACCATTCCCCAGGGAACTGTTGTAATACGGCCATATAATTCACCATTCAGAAAATTTCCAATACGGCCGAACGTGTATCCGCATGGAATAGCGAGAGCCATAGCATCACACCATTTCAGGAAGGGTTTCTTATGACGGTGGCACCAGAAAATTATTCCACACAAACCGCCGATAAAACCTCCGTGATATGACATGCCGGCAAGGCCCGTAAATTGTCCGTCTTCACTGAACGGCCAGAAAATCAACCATGGTTTATGCCAGTATAATCCACTGGTATCGTAGACAAGGGTAGAAAAAATTCTTGCGCCGATAAGCAGAAAAACAATACCCGTCGAAATAAAACTGAAGATATCATCTTCAGTTGCTTTTATTTTGTCAGTATCAAGGAAACCTTCCCTCAGAGTCTTTTTTAAGATGAGGTAGGCTGTGAGGAATGCTGCAATATACATCAAACCATACCATCTTATGAGAGCCAGTAGCGGCACGTTAGGAAAAATCTGCGGATGTATCCACTGCGGATACGCGATATAAAGTGGTAAATACATGTTAACCTTCACACTTTGAATCCCTGCTCAGCAGCTTTTACAAGCTTTGATTTAAGCAGTATATTTTCTTTTTTTAACTGTGTCAGTTCATATTGCTGTGTTTTAATCATTTCGGAAAGTTCTCCCGTAGTAAAGGTCCCGCTTCCTACGAGATCCTGCAGACCATTCATACGTACAGAGAAATCTTCTTCAGCTTCTTCGGTAACAGTCTGGAAAGTATCTGTGTAGCCTGCGCTGTCAGCGATATCGAAGCTCTGGTCAAACTGTCTTGTCTCTGACGCGAGCAGTTTTTCAGCTATGCGGTATATAGCCTGCGAAAGTACTGTCTGCGGTTTATAAATTATCACCGGCAGGCGGGAAGCAAGAGCCTTGTCCTGCAGCGTATCCCGGTACATGACACCAAGATATTCAATATCAAGCCCAAGATATTGCGCACATGAATGTTTTATTTTCTGAGCCTTTTCTATATCTTTTGGATCATCAATCATATTGATGGCAAGTCTGGGACGAAACTGTGCCATGCGGGATGCGAAAATAACCGTATTTTCAGGATCTACGTTTCGCAGCATTTCGATTATTCTGGGAATGTACAGCCGCTGCATGGATTTGGAATCTACTTTCAGTTTGTTGAGCCACGCATATCCTTTAGATCCCGGCGCATATGTAGTATCCATGAGCCTGAAAACAGAATTCTTAAGAAAAAGATATGCATTCAGTGTTGCCGTGACGGTAGGGGCTGTAACGATAATTCCCTGAGGAGACATAAGAAACATGTCCAGTATTATCTGATGCGTTCCGGCACCGAGATCGAGAATGACAAAATCAGCCTGCAGTGTTTTTAACTGCCGGATAAGTTTATTCCTCTGAACCGATTTTAAAGACGAAAGGCCGGGCATTTCACTGTCGCCGGCAATAAAACTGACATTTTCATATTCGGTTGGTAAAATAATGTCACAGAAATTTCCGCGATCAGAAAGCCAGGTACCGATTCCCTTACCTGGTGCACTTTGGCCTATTACCAGATGGAGATTTGATGCGCCAAGATCGAGATCTGCAAGTATTACTTTCTTTCCAGCCTGCCCTAATGCAATTGCAAGGTTGGCTGATAATAAACTTTTTCCGACTCCGCCCTTTCCGCTGGCAACTGGTATTATTTGCATGGTTGGAAGTATATCATATCGTTGTATTTCTGCATAGCTTGAGTCTGCTTGACAAATCCTGATGGTAACGTAAAATACACTTATGAATAAAAAAATTGGTCATGCAATTTCAAATCTCTTTCTAACCTTTTGTCTGATTATTTTTGCTTCACAGTGCTTTGCCCAGTCTCCATCGGTTTCAGCAAAGGAAGCTTCGGATTCAACCTTAAAATATTTGAGAATTATAAACAGCGTTTTTAATTATGCGCAGCAGAATTATGTTGATGAGGTAGATCCCAAAGTGCTATATGAAGGGGCTATGAAGGGAATGCTTGAGGCTCTGGGGGATCCCTATACGCTCTATCTCGATGCAGATTCCATGAGAGATCTTACGGATACTACTTCGGGTAACTTCGGGGGCTTGGGGCTCAATATAACGAAATTACTTCAGACAACGCCTGATAAACCTGCGTATGTTGAAGTTGTATCTCCTATAGAAAATACACCGGCTGCGAAGGCTGGCATTCAGGCAGGCGATTATATTACAGCCATAGATGGAACGCCAACACCGGATCTCAGTATGGAAGCAGTTCTTGCCAAACTTCGTGGTGCACCGGGAACTACGGTTGAGGTTTCACTTCTGCGGGGTTCAAGTATTGAATTCAAGAAAACTCTTGAAAGGGCAATAATTGAAGTTCCCACGGTAAAGTACACGATGATAGATTCTATAGGATATATGAAGATAATCCAGTTTACCCCTGAAACGCCGAAGCGTGTACAGGACGGCATTGATTATTTCAAGCAGAAGAAAATAAGCAGCCTTATTATAGATGTGCGAAATAATCCCGGCGGATTGATAACGAGTGTTGCGGAGGTTGCAGATAAATTTATAGATTCCGGTACCATTGTTTCGACCAAAAGCCGCCTCGATTTTCAGGACAGTGTTTTTACAGCAAGTCCGGAAAAGACCACAATGCAGAAAAATATTCCGATTGTTGTTTTGATTAATAAGGGATCGGCAAGTGCTTCTGAGATACTTTCCGGTGCACTGAAGGATGATCATCTTGCATATCTGGTTGGGCAGAATACTTATGGAAAAGGATCCGTTCAGCAGATGCTTCCGCTGAGTGATACGGATGGTATAAAAATGACTATGGCCCGATATTATACTCCGAGTGATGCCAATATAGATAAGGTTGGCATTCCGCCTGACAGGGAAGTTCTTTTTCCTGTTTTAACGGCAGACGAGGAAAAAACATACTCGGATCTTATAAAAAATGATGTTATCAGCGGATATGTAAAAAATCATCCGGGCATGTCAGAAAAAGATATCGCAGGGTATGCTGCAGTCCTTCAGAAGACATACAAGCTTGACTTGCGTACATTGCGCAGAATTATCCGTCTTGAAGCGGACCGGTCTAAGGGCGGAATTCTGTATGATCTTGATTATGATGTGCAATTGAATGCTGCACTTGATATTCTTAAAAAAGAAGATTTTACCGCATTAATGAAATCAACAAAAACAATAAAGGAACTGCAGAAGGCCGCAGCCGGTGCTTCAGTTCTTGCGTCCCAGAATACGGTAACTAAAAAGAATACGCAATGAGGCAGTATATTGCTTCTGATTTTCCTGATTCGCAGGGATTATTGAGAATTACCGGGAAAGATTACCGGTATTTTCATAAGATTCTCCGGGTAAAGTCCGGGGATATGATACAGGTAAGACTCCCGGATCAGGTTTTGCAGAATATGACTGTTTGTACTCCGAATAAATATGGTAAGGATATCATTTTACAGGTTTGTACAGAGCATAGTGAATGTGGAAAAAGTCTTACAAGAGGAACAAGCGCTTCTGAAATATCCGCTACGGTTGCAAAACCGGAGTATTGGTTGTTTCAGTTTATTGCACGTCCGCAGAAAATGGATATAATAATACGCCAGGCAACTGAATGTGGCGTTCATTTGATTGTGCCGGTCATTGGTGAGTATACGCAGTCCGGCAATATTGCGGGAACCGTGCGCTCTGGCCGTATCGAACGGATTATACATGAAGCCCGGCAGCAGAGCGGATCTTCTGTAGAAACAAAGGTTGTTGAGCCGGTAAATATTCATGATGCAGTTTTGTTATGGCAGCAGCATACTGAAGATGCAGATATGAAAAGTCATGCAGCTTTTGTGTTGTATGAGCGGGAAACCGACAGGAAAACGTTTACAGAACTGATAGAGAGTTTAACGGATATCAGAACTGCTGCTCTTGCTGTTGGTTGTGAGGGTGGAATAAGCCCTTCTGAAATTGAATATTTGATGTCGGCAGGTTTTATACCTGTTCATCTTATGACAAATATTTTGCGTTGTGAAACGGCGGCTTTATATGGTCTTGCTGTTTTGCAGACTGCAGTTAAAGAAAAGTGAGGAGATGAAATAATGCCCTTACAGCGGATAAACCTTCTTGGTGTGCCTGTCGATATATGCCGTCAGGAAGATCTTGAATCAGTGATATTGGAATTGCTGGCAAAACCTGGAACAAAACAGATTGTTTTTCTATCTGTATGGAATCTGTTGAAAGCGCGACAGCAGAACGATTATGCGGAATGCATTCGTAATGCTGATCTTATTCTGCCTGTTTCGAAAAGTATACTGAGAGGCGCCAGATTTTTGCGGCTTGCTGTTCCTGTCCGCTATAATCCTTTTTCGGCCGTAATAAATGTGCTTTCTGTTCTGGAATCACATTATAAATCACTGTATCTGCTTGGCAGCAGAAAAAGTATGCTTCAGACTGCGGAGAGCAATGTGCATGCAACTTTCCCTGGTTTACAGATAGTTGGAAGATATGTCGGTTATTATCCTAAAAATATTGAAAAAAATGTAATCGAGGCTATTTACAAGGCTTCCCCCTCGCTTGCACTTCTTTGTGACGGTATACGGGAAAAGGATGTATGGGCATATCACCGGAGAAACCAGTTTTCGTCAAGTATTTTCCTTTATTATAAAGATGCGATAGGTATTTTTTCCGAGCGTATTAACCGTGTCAGCGAAACTGTCTTTGATCACGGGTATGAAATATGGATCGAAATTTTACATAATCCCTTAAAAATATTTTTATTGTTTCCTTATCTGTGGTATAATATGTTACTTGCCTGGTATCGAATAAGAAAACTGTAAATTCTCCTTATTTAGGGAAGGATAGTATGCATTCCTCCTATCCTGATAGGTGTATTATTGTATTTTCAGCGAGAAAAGAAGTTATCCTTTTCTGCAAGGGAATATTCGGGGAGATCTTCCGTTTATTCATTTATCCGAGTTTTTTTCTGCCTGAACAAAAGGATGTTGTAGAACCGGAAGCCGTACTTGTCGATCCCGGAATATCCGTCAGATGCAATCAGTTTGAACTGGACGCGCTTATTACCCGTTTTTATGCGGTAAAACCTGTATTTATTGTTCCCCAAAATGAACTTGCTTTTTTCCTTTCACGTTATAGCAGTAATGATTTTTCATTTATACCGATTCCCTGTGATCCGGAAATGTTAAGAGGCTTTCCTTTTTTCTGCAAAAAAAACTCAGTGAAAGAATATAAGTCAGATCCGGAATGGCCTGCGGTCGCAAATTCTGATATAGCCGGTCTGGATAAAATGATCGGAGACTCGGTATGCATGAAGTCGCTCAAACATAAAATTGCTTTTATTGCAAAGGAGGAAGTAACCTTATTGCTTCAGGGGGAGACCGGTACCGGAAAGACGTTTGCTGCCGATCTTATACATGCACTATCGAAGCGAAAGGGAAAACGGTTCTGTACAATAAATATGTCGACCGTACCTGAGAACCTTGCTGATAGTGAACTTTTCGGTACCGTACGAGGAGCTTTTACAGGCGCTGTAGAGCATTCCGGAATTTTCGGAGCAGCTGATGGCGGTACTTTATTCCTTGATGAAATAGGAAATACACCGCTATCTGTGCAGGCAAAACTTCTCCGTGTACTGGAAACTTACCATTACAGAAGCATCGGATCAGCAGAAGAAAAAAAAACTGATGTACGTCTTATTTTTGCAACGAACGCTAACCTGAAAGAGCTTATCAGCAGGGGTGAATTCCGTCTGGATCTTTATAACAGAATGAACATTGTTCCTCTTGTATTCCCGTCTCTCAGAGATCATAAAGAAGACATTCCTCTGCTTGCCGACGATGTTGTTAAAAACCATAATAAAAAAATTTCAGATAAGGCAAAATATGTTTTAATGAAATACGATTGGCCGGGAAATATACGTCAGCTTATTCATTGTCTGAAACGGGCCTGTCTGTTTTGTAATAATGACGTAATTACCGCCTGTGATATTTTTATTGACTAGCTGATTTACTTTTTTGTTGCAAGCCCTGCCGCCTTGGTAAAAATTTTCTCAAGGTATTGAGCCTCGCTTTCAGATATTGCAGCCCTCGAAAGTATTGAGCGCCAGAATTTCTGCATTTCAGGACGTCCAGCTACACTGAAAAACCCGATTTTATGAAGATTATCAGAGATTGTGTTTACTGTAGCATCGATCCGATCCAATGATACAGGTGTATATCCATGTATGTTTTTTGAATTCGTACGGAAAAGATGGTAACAAAGTATTTGTACGGCATGTGACAGATTCAGAGATGCAAAATTGTCACTGGATGGGATTGTAATTCCCAGTGTACATTCAAGCATTTCTTCATCGGTCAGACCTGTGCGTTCATTGCCGAAGATAACCGCAACATTGCCTCCCGTCTCATCCCCTGTTATTTTGTTTGCCATAGCCGCAAATTCTTCAGGGAAAAGCAATTTTCCTTTTCTTTTTTTCCCCCGGCGGCGCGTCGTCCCCGCTGAAAGCGTACAATCTGCAGTTGCTTCCGTTATGGAATTGAAAAATTCTGCAGAATCCCATATCGCTGCAGCATGGATTGCTAATATACGTACTCGTGTATCATCAAAATCTTCACGTTTTCCCACTATTCTGAGATGCTGTATATCGTTATTGGCCATCGCCCGACAGACGGCTCCGATATTTCTGCTTTCTTCTGGGCGATCCAGAATGATGTATATTTTTGTTAAATTCATACCGTACTATACTATTTTTGTTCTATTTACGCTATAATTTTATAAATGGGACAATTTAGCGGGAAAAAAGCATTAGTAATCGGTGGCTCCGGTGGAATCGGAAAGGAATTGAGCCGTCTTCTTGTCGTTTCTGGGGCCTCTGTTATTATACATGGAGGACATGAAACTCCTGATTTTATCCGTTTTATTGAGGACCTGCAGAGGATTGCAGATGTAATGGATACTCATATATCTGTCGGAAAAACAACCGTTTTTTTTGAAAATTCAGATTTCAGTAAAGAGTGTCATGCTCTTGATACCTTCCTTGCTCAGGCTGATATACTGTGTGTCTGTTTCGGACCCTTCCTTCAGAAATCACTCGATACCACTACGCTTGAAGACTGGCAGAGAATTTCCTTATTAAATTATGCGCTTCCCGGATACTGTGTCAGCAGTGCACTTCGATATATGACGGAAAGAAAATGGGGCAGAATCCTTCTTTTCGGAGGGACGAGAACATATTCTGTAAATGCATTTAAAACCAATGCTGCCTATGCCGGTGCCAAGACTGCTGTCTGTAGTCTTGTACGTTCCGTTGCCGGCAGTTATGCAATTCATGGTATAACCTGTAATGCGCTCGTTCCCGGGTTTGTTGAAACCGAGTATCAGGGAATAGATGAGAAAAAAAAGCTTGCTGATAGATTTCCGGGAGGCTCCCTGATAACTGCGGCAGCTGTAGCAAAATACGGTATGTTTTTACTGGAATCGCAGGATTTAAATGGAGTTCTATTGAATGCGGACAGAGGGTGGAATCCATAATAAAAGAAAAATAGCAGGAACCATATATATATGAATATTATGTATTTCAGGTTTGACATTTTTGCAATTTTTGGTGTATCATTATATAACTATTGGGTCTGATATAAAAAATGATTTTTAGGTAACAGGCATGGTGGAAGGCATATGGTAAACAATAACAATTTAGTTTCTGGTTTCAACGATGAAAAAGATGACAGCCTTAAAATTACACTGGAAAAAGTTGATGAAGTCCAAAGTTGCCTCAATATACATTTGAATGGTTATATTGATACGTATAACTCAAGTTTTTTTCTTAAACGGATTTCAAAGGTTGTGGAAGCAGGTTATATTAATCTTATTTTTAACTGTGGTGCCCTTAATTATGTTTCTTCGACCGGAATAGGTTCTTTTACTGCTTTTCTGAAAATGGTTAAACCGAAGGGCGGTGATATTGTTCTGCTTGAAATTCAACCCAAAGTTTATGAGGTTTTTCAGCTGCTCGGATTTTCTCAATTTTTCAATATTAAAAATTCTTATGCAGAAGCGGTTGGTTTTTTTAAGAATGGTACTACGGAAATTAATACCGTCTTTCCTGTTATTTTTTCATGTCCTGTATGCTCGAAGCGCTTAAAGGCTATCCGTTCTGGACGCTTCCGCTGTTCCGAATGCAAATCGATTTTAACAGTAGATCCTCAGGGACAGGTTTCCCTTGGTTAAACGCTGGAAGCTAAACTGATTTTGAAAAAACTGCCGTTTTATAACGGCAGTTTTTTTATGGAAGTGTATAACTTGTGGACAAATTGTACTTTTATCTGTATAACCTGCTACTGGTCCTGTTTCTAATTCCCTTAAATATAAAAAAATGCATTTTTACTGAAGATTGTTATATAATTTCTTGTATTATAATGACTTGATTTGTACTGTCCCAATTCCAGACAAGATAGGGAGTTAACAGTATTCAGATAGTGTTTTGTGTTGATATTTTATATCTGTGGATAACTTGTGTATTTAAAGAGGTATTCCCTGTATATAAATCTCATTTTTCTATATAAAATAACCAGATACAAAAAAACCTGTGGTTCTTGCTGTTGTTTTATCCCTCATTTCATGTTATTCTGAGCAGGATGAAATCTGTAATCGGTTTTATTATTATTTTTTTTGGTACCTGTTTATTTGGAAGTTCTATAATTGCGGTCCTCTATATGTTTTATATAGAATGTACCTGTTTTGTTGCAGGTGTACCACTGTCCTTTTTTTCTGTTCCTTTTTTTCTTTACGGATTTGCGCAGGCACTCCCCATAATCCTGTTGCTTTCGCCAATGTTCCTTTCTTTATACCGGATACGTCATCCGTCTGGTTTTATTTTACCCCTTACCGTTTTTGTTTGTCTGAATATTCTCATATGGAGTATTTTATTGCCCTTCAGCATCCGGTTGCTTGAAAGCATACCTGAAAATCCTGTTGCCGGGCAGCCTGTTCTGTCACCCGGTTATTTCAGAACAAAGGACAATACTGTATATTATTTCACATCTGTATCAGATAAAAATATGGCAGCCGGTCTGGGGATAAATCTCAATGAAATAGATAAATCCCAAAACGGTATTTTTTCTTTTGACAATATGCATTTGCAAAGAGAAGCTGATTCCACATTTGCAGAGCCTCTGATCCGGGATACGCTGGCTGTACCGTCGCTGTTAAAAAAAATATTTTCTCTTTTTACTATTTTATTATCGGAGGCTGTTATTTCTTTCGGCAAAGGACTATCAGGATGGGCTCTTTTTGCCTCATTTGGATTAACCCTTGCTACGGTATACGGATTTGTGAACTTTTTTTCATGGAGACTCTTAAACGGATTCCAGGTTGTTTTTATGACGATAGGAATCTTGCTGCTGAACAGCATCTATTATGGAACGGGGCTATTTTTGGGGCTGGATGCATGGCTGAATGGCTATACCGCAAAATTTGTTTCTTTTTATATTCCTTCAATAGCGGCTGTTAATGTTATCTGCTGCGTACTTTTTCTGATAACAGGCATCATATCAACCATCCGTCATAAAGCGTGGGGGACAAGAGAATGAAGCGTGTAATACAGATTTTAGGTTTGTTCGCATTTTTAACATATCTGACATGCTTTATAGTCAGTTTTACCGGTATTCAGACTCCGGAACTTATTACGGGTAGTAACAGAACTTACCGTTTTGACTATTCCCTGCTGCTTTTTTTTAATTATATACCTGCGGTGTTATGCAGCGGATTCCTTATCAGTTTTGCAGTCGTGTTCGGACGTTCCCGGGAAGCGACATTAAACCGTTTTTCCAACATAATGTTTTCCCGTTACCGGATTGTAATTATAGCAGCTCTCATTGTTGTCGTGTTCCTGACATCTGTTGCGCAGATACTGAAACCACTTATTACTGCAAGAAAAAAGCAGCTCGAACGCCAGCCGTATTTTTTCCGTGATTATATGGCTCTTGCAAAACAATCGATGGCCGAAAATGAACCGTCACTTGCTTTTCTGTATGCTGAAAGAGCAACAGATATTGATCCTGGGAACGAAGATGCACAGAGGTTTAAACGCCAGGCGGAAATACTTGAAGAAGCTGCCAGGGCTGATACGGTTTCTGATGTTCCTTCTGCTGATTTACCAGTCGTTTCTGATACCAGCGGGTGGTCCGTTTACCAGCTTCTGCAGGAATCGGATAAGGCTGCAGGAGCTGGTGACTGGTTCAATGCTCATTATTATGCACAACTCGCAGTAAATCTTGCCAGTCCGAACGATATAAATTTAGAACCGGCAAAGCAGGCGGCAGCAGAAGCCTGGAACAGGCTGTCTGCAATGGGGAAGCTGGGAAATGAGCAGACCCAGTCCTTCTTTTCCCGCAAAAAAGACGCTTATATTGCATTGATGAGTGGCAATACGCTGAAAGCATATTATATTTTTACGGATCTTGCCGGTAGTTCACCTCAGAATGCTGCTGATCCTGATATAAAGCGATATCTTGCCTTAACTGAACAAAAACTCAGGACTCAGTTTTTCTTTATTGATGAGACTTATGATCTGCAGCGTTTCGAAAATATACATGATATGTATTTCTGCTTAAGAAAAAAGGATGGCTCCCGCTCTGTCATACTAATCCGTGGTGTTACTGATATAAAAAGTGAAGGCAATCTTGTCAGGTATCTGCGGCAGTTTACCGTCTATTCTTTTGATGCGCAGGGACGTTTTACCTTTTCCTGTACTGTTCCTTATGCAAAGATGCTTGCAGAACCTGTTTCTTTTTTTTCCGCCGATACAAAAGAACAGACAGGGCTTGACGATTCTTTCGGGCAGATACCGTATATATTGCTTCGTTCTGTAGACCGTAAAAAGGAAGGGGAGACAATCAGTCCTGAATATCAGTATGCTGCCAATGCCGGAAAAATAACGGATGACTGTCTGATCCTTCCTATGCCATATAATGATTTTAAGCTTATTGCTGATGCCTTTGCCGGTCCGGAGCAGATGGATTTTTTTTCCCTGTTTCAGTTCGTGTCAAAGGCCGCCCGCTACGGTTTCTCAGAAGAAGTTTACGGGCAGGCCCTTGTTGGCCGGTTTCTTTACCCGTTTTTGCTGCTTATATTCCTTGTTTTCCTTGCCTGTATAGCCTGGAATTACAGGATATCACAGCAGCAGGTTTTTAAATTCAGCTGGATTATCATTCTGCCGGTTTTTACCTTTATTATGTTTTTTGTTTTGAACTGTATCGAGTATATATTCAGAATGCTCAATTTTGTATGTGTCGGACTAATCGGACGGCAGTATACGCTTACACTTGCACTGCTTGTTTATATTTTCCTGTTTTTTTTCGTCTCTTCGCTGTTCTTGTCCCGCAAAAATTGATTCCGCCTGGTCCTCTGCTGCCGATAAAGTAATTAAGTGCGTCATTTTTGTAAAAGTCACTTTCTAAAAAGTAACAGACCTTTGAAAGTGACTTTATACGTCTATTTTTCTGATATGAGCGCCCAGCTGTTGCAGTCTTTCTACAAGGTGTTCATAGCCGCGTTCAATCTGGTACACATTGCTTATCGTACTTTCACCATGGGCAATCATTGCTGCTATTACCATAGCCATACCTGCACGCACGTCCGGCGAAACAAGATTATCTCCGTGAAGTATGCATGGGCCTGAAACTACAGCTCTGTGCGGATCACAGAGCGTAATTCTAGCCCCCATGCTTATCAATTTATCAACAAAAAACATGCGGGACTCAAACATCTTTTCAAAAATAAGAACCGTTCCATCGACCTGAGTTGAAACAACGGTCATGATACTGGTCAAATCCGGCGGGAATCCAGGCCACGGAGCATCATCGATTTTGGGAATCATGCTGCCGAGATCTGTATTTACCCGTAATTCCTGATTCAGGGGAACGGTAAGATTATTTTGATCAATATCCCATCTGATGCCAAGTTTCCCGAAAGCTATGCGCATCGGGCGCATATCCGGCGGATTGATACCTGTTATAGTGATAGAACCTCTGGTAGCGGCTGCCAGCCCGATAAAGGAGCCTATTTCCATGTAGTCAGGTCCGATTCCGTATTCACAGCCATGCAGTTTTTTTACACCGGTTATATATAGAATATTACTGCCTGTACCGCTGATTATCGCACCCATGCAGTTAAGCATCCTGCACAGATCCTGTATATGAGGTTCACTTGCTGCATTGGTAATCGTTGTCTGTCCTTCTGCAAGTACCGCTGCCATTATCGCGTTTTCCGTAGCGGTTACAGACATTTCATCAAGAAAAATATCAGCGCCGGCAAGTTTTCCTGCCGTGAACGTGAAATTTCCATCTATATCTATGTGTACCCCGAGTTCCGTCAGAGCGAGAAAATGAGTATCTATTCTGCGGCGGCCGATAACGTCGCCTCCGGGCGGGGGCATGATTGCCTTTCCCGTACGGGCAACAAGAGGACCCGCGAAAAGTATGGATGCCCGTATTTTTTTCGACAGTTCCGCGGGAATGGAACTGGTTGAAATATCATGTGTATTGATTTTCCATGAATGCACACCTGCCGGTTCTACAGATGCTCCGAGCGCTTTTAGGACAGACAGCATGACACAGGTGTCTTCTATATCGGGAATATTATGCAGTATTACCGCTTCTTCCGTCAACAGAGATGCTGCAATACATGGCAGTGCAGCATTTTTATTACCATTTGCCTGTATCGTTCCTTTTACAGGGAATCCCCCTTCTACATGATACTGGTGCATACTTATTTTCCTGCTGTCTGATCGTTTTTTTTCATTTCAAGGATAACGGCAAGCTGAATTATTACCTCAGCTGCTGCAGTCATTTGCGAAAGCGAAGCCCACTCCGTATGTGAATGGTAATTGTGACCCCCGGTAAATATGTTCGGAGTTGGAATTCCCATTTCGGTAAGACGTGAACCGTCGGTACCTCCGCGGATAGGTGTACAAACCGGTTCAAGCCCGGCTTTGTTATATGCGGAAACGAGATCCTGCACAACTTCAGGATGTTCGTCCATTTTCTGTTTCATATTCAGGTATTGCTGCGTGTGTACTACCAGCACCGTACCTCCGAAAGAATTCGCGACGGTTTCAGCTATCTGCCTGACAAGTTCCTGCCGTTTTTTCATTCCTCTTGCAGTAAAATCCCGGAGAAGCAGCGTAACCGTTGAAGTTTCCACAGAACCGGATATAGTCATCGGCGCGTAAAAACCCTGATATCCGTCGGTTGTTTCCGGAGCTTCATGGCGCGGAAGATTTGCAATAAATGTCCCTGCCATGGTAACGGCGTTGATCATACCGCCAGCTCGTGCCGTTCCCGTGTGAGTTGATTTGCCGGTAAAAGTGATATTGGTTTTGAATGCGTTAAAGCATTCAGTTTCCAGTTCTCCGATATGGCCGCCGTCTACGGTATAGCAGCGTTTTGATGAAATCAATTCGAGCGGAACTTTGTCCATCCCGTGGCCTGTCTCTTCATCCGGAGAAAACAGAACTTCAATTTTACCGTGTTTTAGTTCAGCGTGATTTTGCAGATAGTGGACAGCCGTCATTATCGCAGCTATGCCGGCTTTGTCATCCGCCCCCAGCAGGGTTGTCCCGTCTGAAGTAATTACCGTATCATGTTCCTGCCCTGCCTGAGCAAGTGCTGGTTCTTTTACCGGATCAAGGTAAAATCCGTCTTTCAGACTGATTTTTTGTCCGTTATAATTTTTTATAACATCAGGCTTTACGTCTTTCCCACAGACTTCTTCAATTGTATCCATATGAGCCATCATACACAACGGCTCTGCATGTTCACAGCCGGAAGAAGCCGGCAGGAAACCGTATACATAAAAATGTTCCGTTATCTGTATACCGGAAAGTTTCATGAATTTCAGTTCGTCAGCAAGTATACCTGCAAAAACCGATTGCTGCGCGGTTGACGGAATTAGACCTTTATCAGCATTGCTGCTGTCACTGGTCGAATATATTTTCACATATTTTAGAAAACGCTCGAGAAGCTGTTGTACTTCTCCGGAATTATTGGTCAGATATTTCATGATTCCATCACAATAAGCTATTTTCAGAAAAACAGCAACAGTCTCGGCGTCTGGTGAAATCAGGCATAAAGTGTTATACTTACACTATGCGTTTTACGAGTACACGGAATAAAAATTTAAATGTCGGTTTTGAGCAGGTTATCCGTAACTGTCTGCCCTCTGATGGAGGACTGTATATTCCTGCCGAAATTGGAGATCTCCGCCGATGGATTCTGTATACTGATGAGACTACAACGTATTCTTCAGTAGCCGGGGCGTTGACCCTTGCCTGTATTAATGAAGAATTCAGCCCTATTATTTGTGAAACGATTGCAGCTCATGCCTTTCCTTATGCACCGGTTTTGCGTCAGCTTGACAGAAACCTTTTTATGCTTGAACTTTTCCACGGTCCTACAGGATGCGAGCGAGATTTTGGTGTAGATTATCTTGTAGAGAGCCTCGAGACAATACTGCAGCTTAAAGACAGTTCTGCTATTTTTATTGACGTAACGAAAGGCACTCTGGGTGCTGTTCTTGCCCGTGCGCTTAAAGGGAAAAAATACATTAAATCCGTGGTACTGTTTCCCAGGGGGCAGGTATGCGGTCTGTCTGAAGCAGATTATGCCTGGAATGGCGGAAATATTTACCCTGTGGAAATCGATGGTACGGAGGCTGACTGCCGGGAACTGGTACGGAAAATTTTTGCAGATAGAAGTGTTGTTGAAAATTACAGGCTGACAGTTGCCAATACTGCCAATATCGGGCGGTTATTGCCTCAGGCGTTTTTTTATCCGTTCGCTTTTTCACGATTGAAAAAACAGGTAACAGGAGATATTTACTATGCAGTGGCTCCCGGAAACTTCAGCAATGTTGTTGCAGGCTTATACAGCTGGCGGCTTGCAATGCCTGTTTCCGGTTTTATTGTTCCTGCAACGGATTCCCTCACGGTAGACACTCTGGGTAACTGTGCTGTCCTTGATTCTGTCGTTCCCCTGAACGAACGTGAACCTTGTGATCCTTCTGATCCTTCAAATATTGAACGTCTTGAAGAAGTTTTTTCTGCAAATCCTGGAATGATGCGGAATCTTGTGTATCCTGCAAAGGTAACGGAAGCAGAAACCATTGCATCAGTAAAAGAGCTTTTTATGAAATATAAGGTTTCGGTAGACAGAGATACAGCGATGGCCTATTGTGCGGCTCGAAAACATGCGCAGCTTGTAGAACAGGATGGAGGCGCTCTCGTTGTCCTTGCAAAAAATCATCCTTCATTTTCCTCTGAATATATATGCCATTGTCTTGGTGAATGTCCTGATATGCCGGAGAATGTAGCGGGAAGCATAAAGCCGGTTATTCTTGGAAGACCTCTAATGCGGACATCCGGCGAAATAATGAAGGTTCTTGAATCCCTTGTCTGATTTCGGGAAACATTGATTTGATGAGGTATTCTCTTGAGAATAATCAGATTAAGTCATGGTGATTTTATCGGCGTTTCCTTAAAATACAAATTCTTCCCCAAATACCTCAAATCATAATGGCTTTCCGGTGTTCTTTTTCCCTTGTCCGCGCTTTTTGGCCGGGGTAAAAGACGCAACCAAAAGATCGCAGTTGTATCCGGCTTTTTCTTTTGCAGTTGTCAGTTCCCGGTACTTTTGCAGAATTTTTCCCCGCCGTTCAGGTGATGCCCTCAGTAATCTGATTGCTGTAAGATATGCAAGGCTGCTGTCAGACAGTTCTTTGTTAAACCAACGGACGTCAGCGAACGTATTTGTTCCGCACAGGAGTGCTGTCTTTTGACCTTGAAAAAGTTCTTTTACAATATCGTACAATGATCTTCCTGATACCATAGCAAGCGTAAAAAGACGTACAAACGCAGGGGGCATATCCGGGAAAGCAATGCCACCTGTTTGAAATACTGTAGTGAATTTTCTTTCAAGCGACCATCTTAAAGCAAACCCCCTGTCTGCAAACACATTAACAGCTGCATAACAGATCATCATGCTGTAAACCGGAATTCCCGCAGCATCGGTTTTGTTGAAAAAAGCTGCCATATCACCGAGCGCGCCTGATTTCCCTGTAAATGCATAATTTCCCTTTATTCTGGCCAGCTTCCTGAAAGCCCTGCAGAATTTTGCAAAACAGGATTCTGCCGTTATTTTTTTGAGCCCCGCATATACTATTGCTGTTTTATAGAAGGCGATAGCTTCCGGTTCGGTTTCCCTGAGAAACTTTCTGACAGATGTAACGGAAACGCGCTGCTGCAGAAGCAACAGCTGTACCTGTGCAACAAAACGGTTAGAAACAAACTTAAGGAAAACATCGTATAGTTCTTTGTAGCGGATTTCATCCCATGCAATTTCAAGATCCTCTGTTCCTCTTCCCGCAAGGGTAGTACACAGAATACGGTATTTACCTTCTGGCGTATCCGGTATCTGGCGAAAGTTCATCAGGACCTGGTATTCGAAGCCATTCAGGCAGACGAACATACCGTTTGTACAAAGTTCACTGCATGACCGTATATACCATAATCCGTTGTGATGTTCCCGGAATATGCAGTATCTGTCGGATTCCGCTGTTAATCCGAGACCTTCTGAAATACTGCATGTACGCATTTCCATGTCTTTTTCACCGGTTCCGACTTTTACCGCATACGGAACGGATTGTTTTATCCAGCCGCATGAGCGTTCATACCTGTTATTGTAAAAAACTACTGCATATTCTTCACCGGTACTGTTAGAGTAGGCGAAAATATTTTCTTCTATTTTTCCGTCGCTCCAGACATCATAAAAAAGGAAGTTCTCTACCCCTGCAAACAGATAACGCTTTTTCATGAGGGGGAAAATATCCTGCCAGTGGCGTTTTATCAATTCATTGTCTGCAGTTTCATTCCGGTATGCTTTTGTATATTCCATACCGTATTTTTCTTCAAAACCTTCGATCTGTCCGTGCCCGAACATCGGTAAACCGGGCATGGTTACCATAAGGGTACATACGCCGAAATATTTACCTTCTTTCCCGAACTGTGCGACCGCTGTTTCTTCATCGGGATTGTTCATGAAATTTACAAAACGTTTAAGGACCTGCGGATCAAACGCCAGCGTATTTTTAATCGTGTCACGGTATTTTTTATTATCTTCCTGCTTCAGCATATTCATAAATGCGCTGTTGTAGACACGGTGCATGCCGAGCGTTCTGACAAAATAACCTTCCATCATCCAGAACGCTTCTGCCAGAAGCAGCGTATCGGGTACTTCTTTTGCTATACGATCGACAACTTCCCGCCAGAATTCAACGGGAATAGCCTGATCGAATTGTTCTGAAGAAAGGCCTGTTTCACCTCGTGTCGCTATATCTCCTCCGTGGCCTGGTTCAGGATACCAGAGCCTTCTGATATGTTTCTTTGCAAGAACCATAGCAGCATCGAATCGTATGACGGGGAAATTTTTTGCAACGTGCAGGATTTCCTGAATTACAGCTTCCCTTGCTTCCGGATTCAGAAAATCGATTTGCGCAGTATCATTCCAGGGCAGACCGGTTCCGTCGTTTCCATGGTATATATAGCGTACATCGCCAGTCGCTTTATCAACCCTTTTGAAAACGACAGCGCAGTCATTTTTGCTGTAATAGTGATCTTCAAGGTATATACCGGTACGGGAGTCCTGTGAAAGATTTTCACCGTTAAATGTATACTGAGGGAAAGGGCAATCTTTCCGCTGGATGAAGAGATCAGGCTTTTCCATCACCCAGCGGGAGTCTATACCGGTATGATTTGGTACCATATCGGAAGCCAGCCGTATACCCCTCTGCCACAATCTGCGCCGCAGGTTGTCGAGCGCAGTCCAGCCGCCAAGACTGTCCGCGATCTCGTAATCATAAAGGCTGTACGCACTTGCTGCCGCCTCAGGATTTCCGCACAACTGTTTGATACGCCTGCTGGCATAACTGCGTTCCCACAGTCCGATCAGCCAGAGTGCAGTAAAACCCTCTTTTGCCAGTGTATCAAGCTCTTCATCAGGTATCTGGTCGAGATGCTGTATGGAGCGCTTGTATTTTTTTGACAGCTGGTCTAACCATACGAGAACAGTTTTTGCCAGAAGAACAACTTTTGGCATCCAGTCTCTGTCGGGGCTGAACCTTTCATATTCATGCTGCAGACTGTCGTAATTATACGGACTCATTTCAGGTCCTTTCGAAGGTGCAGGACTCCATGCTGCTTTTTCTTCTTCAGAAATTGTATCCATTCCGGACAGAAGCCGTTTCTGCCAGGCTGCAGGTATCATTTTCCAGTGGATATATATATAATCAAGCTGTCCTTTCAGGCTTTCCGGACTGAAGACAACCGGTTCCCTCAGTAGCGTTATCAGTTCGTGACTGAAAGGTCCGAATGCAGGACATGTCTTAAAATAAGACTGTAACGCTTTCCAGCTTTCCGTATAGAAAGGATTTTCCCGTAGTCTGCTGTCATTGAATAATTCGGAGAACGGTTTGAAAGCCGGATTTTCATTTGCCAGATGCAGTAGAATCATTTCTTCAAGCGTCGATTCCCTGTTGCTTCTGATTGAACCGTTTGCGGGATCTATACCGCTTTGAGCCAGATACTGCTGTGTGGTTAAGGCCCCTTCATAGACGGCTGCCGGAGGGAATTCGTTGTTGAACTGATTGAGAAGCTCTTCTGTTTTTTCATTGCCGAAAAACCGGTCGAGGGTTGCCAGCGCGTTTGACATTGAAAGAGGGGCTGCTTCTTTGCGGTATGTCATACAGACATAGTGAAAGATCTCATCGATAAGCCCCATTGCATTCAGCTGCCCGGCAGATATCCGCTTTTCGCTCTGTCCGCGTTTATCAAACAGTGTGTTGAATTTTTCGGCGAACTGACGGACCTGTTGCATATCCGAAAACAGAACATTGCCGGTGGATGAAAATAACGTACCGCTGAACCCGCATATGTCGCGGATTTCCCGACGCAGATGAAATTCGTTGCAGGAGATATTCATCATTTTTTACTCCATCCTGTATGCCTGTCAGCAATTTTTTTTATTTTTTTTACAAGAATAGTGTCATTGCACAGTTGTTCCATTTTTACCGGCATCCGGTATGTCCAGTTGAAATCAGACACTGTTCCGGGAATATTGATGCGTTCCCGGTCTGCGGTATCGTGCCAGTATTTTTTCTGCAGGTAAAGAAAATCCTGAAGAGGATGAATGCACCAGATGCTTGCTGAATCCGCGACAGCAGAAAGTACCGCTTCCGCGACAGCCGGCGTAAAGTTATCCGCCGGCACACCGGGATCTGTTCCGGAATCGAATACTGCCGGGAAACAGGCTTTAAACCGGCTTACTGCTTCTTTTTCCTCATCCCACCACTGGCGGAGCGTCGAAGAGTCATGGACGGATGTCGTCGTTACGGAAAGCGGCGTATATTCTTTAAAAGGTATATACGGTTGCCCTCTTTCCTCCCATTTACGACTCCACCGTACAACACGCAGCGCAAGGATTCCCGTTCTGTCCAGAACTTCAGGTACACAGGCCAGACCTACCCCGAGATCTTCTCCGCAGGGAATCATTGGTGTGGCCCCGGTAAGCGATGACAGGATATCAAACCCCTGTTTTTCCCAGATTTGGTCCTGCTTCTGTTCCGATTTTTCAATAAGTCCTTTCAGCAGCGCCTGCTCTCTGTTGTCAAGTGATTTCCATGAAACGGAATCCGTGTACAGCCATGCCGGAATAAAACTGTCATTTTTTATTTCAATCAGGCATCTGTTCCGCCAGTATTCTGACAGTTTCTGCCTTATCCGTACGGCCGCTTCTTCACTACAGACATTCGCGAAATCTGCAGCGGCTATAGTTTTTTCTCCTGTTATTGTCCTTTTAAAATTCCACAGGTCTTCACTTCCAATTCTTTCTGCAATACGGGAAAGGCATTCACAGGCTGTTTCTTTATTCCATGTAATATCTTCTATTGCGGCAGTAGGAATATGAGGTTCAGAAAGCCAGTGTATTCTGTCGTCATCGAATCCTGCTGTATGAAGTTCTGTACGTGTCAGCGGTACATTCGGTTCCGTGTGTCCGAGCATTGCAGTTTTTTCCGTTTCAGGAATTGCCCAGATACGGAAAAAACCCAGAATATGATCCAGCCTGTATGCTCCGTAAAACCGGGATGCTGAAGCAAGCCGCAGTTTCCACCACTGATAATTGTTTTTTTTCAGCGCTTCCCAGTTATAAATGGGGAAACCCCAGTTTTGTCCTTCGGGATTCTGATCATCCGGAGGAGACCCGGCACGAAGATGCTGGTTGAATATATCCGGGGAAACCCATGCATCGCAGGAATCTTCATTCATCAGAATCGGAATATCACCCTTCAGTATAATACCTGCGTTTCTGACTGCATCTGCCGCTTTTTTGAATTGTATATATGCCTGTAACTGTACCCATGCGTAAAACAGGAGATCCTTTTTCAGTACAGGATCGTCCCACCGGCTGCGGATCGCAGCTTCCGTTATATCACAGTCTTCTGCAGGCCAGTCTTTCCATGAAGACTGCATGTATTTCCATTTCAGTTGTTTGAATACTGCATAAAAAGTAATCCATCCGTTGTCCTGTATCCATGCCGTCAGGTCCGCCGGAGGAACACTGTTTTCTGCCGCTTCCGTTGAGCGAAACAGCATCTGCAGGAGAGCTGTTTTTTCATTCAGAATTCCCTGATAGCAGTACCGCTGCGAGTAAGGAAAACTGCGGATAAAACTGTCATACCGCTGTGCGAACTTTACATCTTTATTATAAAGTGAACTGAAGCCTGCGATATTTTTCAGGGAAATATAGATCGGATGAAGTGCAAACGCTGAAAGGCCGCTATACGGTGAGGTCTGTGTTCCCGTATCGTTGACAGGAAGCAGTTGTATGATTCCAAGTCCTGCGGATTTGCAAAACGGTATCAGAGACGTAAGTGAAGGATATTCACCTATAACGGGACTTTCTTCTGTAAAAAGCGCTCCGAGCGGAATTGAAAAACCCGTCAGGCGCGACAGCGGAAATAATATTTTTTTTGTATCCGTATCATGCATCATGCTTCTTTCAGTATAGCATGTTTTGTTCCGGTTGTGGGATAATAAATGACCGCCGGACGCCGGTTATTGGCCGGTATATGACACATCGACCGTATCATGAAGACTGCCGGCGTTCCAGTGCCAGAAAGGCTTTGCAAGCACATTTGAAAAAGGCTGGATTCTGTTAAAATCGGGAAGCCAGTCCGTATCGGATGAGAGCTCCTGATAAAACAGATAATCGAAATCATATGCATCTATGAGATCCCGCAGGTCCCCGTCTTCCGTGGTATTGACGAGCCTGTTTTCTATTGATCGTAAAGCTTCCATCCGATGGTTGAGTTCCGTTTGACTGCCCTTGAACGGTACCGGAGTATACTGCGACATAAGCGAAATGCAGGCTTTGCCATCAGCATGCTTTTTCAGCCAGTCGAGCGTATCTGCGGTTTCTTCGAATCTTCCCGGCAAAAAAAGGTGGCGTATGATTGTGCCGCTCATCATTTTTTCCTTTACTATACCGTTTACCGTTTTTGTCTGGATATCAAGAGGGGACGTTTCCATCATCCATGTAACAGCTTTTATTGCGGTTTCCGGATAGTCTTCTGCTGCAAATAATTGTTTTGAAAGGAGCGGGCTGAGCGTTTTTAAATCCGGTAGCCATATCTGTACAAGCCCTTCGAGGAGTTTTAGTGTTTCAACAGACTCATACCCTGAAGAATTCCAGCAAACGGGAATAGTCAATCCGTTTGCCCTGGCATCGTTGAGAAAATCTGCAAGCCGGGGAATGCAGTGACTGCCTGTAACGATATTGATGTTTTCCGCTCCTGCATTCTGCAGCTGCAGGCACATACCGGTAAAATCGCCTGCGGTAACAGTTTTTCCCATCCCCTGCTGGGATATCTGATAATTCTGACAGAAAGCACAGCGGAGTGTACATCCGGTCAGGAAAACAGCGCCACTGCCTCCGTGTACCGTAATAAGCGGTTCTTCACCGAAATGCAGACAGGCACATGCGATCCGTATATCTTCCGTTTCACCGCAGAATCCTGTTTGTCCGTTTTTTCTGTCGGTGCCGCATTTCCGCGGGCACTGTACGCAGTGTCCGTACAGAGATTCCGTATCAATTTTTTTCACTGAAGAGCCTTTTTATCTACGATAATAGTCATAAGTGTTCCAAGCAGATCCAGAGGCAGATTTTCGGCTTCACAGTTTACCAGTGCCCCCAGTTCCTGCCAGTCCTGTCCTGAAAGTATTCCCCCGTCGTCACCGGAACCGTTCAGAAAATCCTGCATGGCTGCGAGCCGTCCGATATTTTCGTCAGCTGGTTCTCCGGCAGGGTTCTGTGAAGCATTTATATATTTTTCCATCCAGTAAGCGGCTATCGAACCGGCAAGATTGCCAAGATCTCCGTTAGCAGAGGCAAAAAGTGCGGCAATTTTTGAACAGACAACTTTGGAATCATAGCTGAGGCCTTTTTGCATGCGTTCATATTTTATCAGACGGCGTACGTCGGCACAGAATTTCCTGGAATCATACATAATATTCAATATAACAGAATTGGCAATGAAAACACAACGAATTTTTCGCTTTTTGGACTATTTTCCTTGACATTTATAAAAACTAAACATAAACTGATTTCATGGACTTGAGAACTGTTTTAACTCCCGACACAGTGAATCTTCACCTGAAGGGTAGAACAAAAGAAGAAATTATCGACGAAATGCTGGACATTCTCGTAAAAGCCGGCAAAGTTACAGATAAAGAGGCTGCACGTGAGTGTGTATTAGACCGTGAGCGCAAGATGTCGACAGGGATGAAGCATGGTATTGCGATTCCCCATGGGAAAACGGATACGGTCACTGATTTGGTGGCATGTATCGGTATTTCTGACAATCCTGTTGATTTTGATTCCCTTGATCAGGAACCTTGCCGGATCTTTATTATGACTCTGTCGCCGGTCAATAAAACAGGCCCTCATCTGCAGTTCCTTGCAGAAGTCAGCCTCCTGTTCAAGAGTGCAGATAAACGTCAGCAGATTCTGAATACGCAGGATAAAGCTGAAGTTATTAAAATTCTGACAGAGTAAGCCTTGTATGTTCTGGTCGGTAAAAGCCTTTATGCGTCTGCATAGAGGCTTTTTTTATCTATGATGCAAAGGTTGAAATTAATATGAAGATTGAAGCTGAATTCACAGCAAAAGATAATAAACTCTATACGACAGATGGAGAACCTGTCCCTGTAGATGTTATGATGCGTGCGGAAGCGGCTATGATATGTGGAAAAGAACTGGAAGACGGTGCAAGGAAAAAAATAATCAGCGAGCTTGCCGCATCAAATTATCGTCCTCTGTGTGTTTATTTACCCTGGTTCCTTGTTGAAGCTTCACCTGAAGTATATAATGAAGCAGTTCTTGCGTCTCTGCATGATTTTCTGAAAGAAATAGAACCTGCCGGACTTCATGCGGTTATTGTACCTCAGCCCGATGATGATTCCAGTCCTGTTCCCCTGATTCATTATGGTAAGCTTGTTCCCGATGCTGCAGCCTTGTTTACCGCTGCAATGAAACATACTGCCCGCCGTATAAAAGACTGCAGGTCAGTCATGGGCTTTGCCATACCGAAAGAACTTTTGCTCGAAGGTCTCGGTGGAATCAGCCCTGCGGCTGTATATATGAAGGAACTGTCGGAAAAACATGAACAATATGTGTTTTTTGCAAAAAAAAGCGATATTGAAACAGTTGGCTATATGGACAAAATCAGTGAGACCAGTATTGTTCTGTACTAAAAGCGGAAAAAGGCATTATTTTCCTTTACTTGCTTTAAAAAGATTTTTATGTCAAAATAGCTGAGCTTTTTTTGGACTCTGTCGTACGTTCAGAAGCAATTCCGTATGTACGGCAGAGTCCTGATATTTTGTGTGTGCCGCAGGAGTTTTATGATGTACGATATTTCAGAACGAATAGACCTTCTGAAATTATACTGGGAAATTATTTTTCTTTGTCTATTTTTTTTAGTGACGGCTGTTTCAGTCTCTGTATTTATTCCTGCCCGGTCGAAGGATACCGCTTCGGCAGAAGTCCAGCAGCTTGCAAAAGAGTTTTTATTTCCTGAAGAATGGAATGCTGAATCCGATATGTATGCGGTCCTGCCCGGTTTTTCCGTTGATTCCTCTGTTATGGATAAAGGGCTTGAATTATACCGGGAACCGACATCACGCGCAGCAGTTGAGTGGTTTTATCTTCATATAACGGGAAAACGTGATGTAACCTATGCGATTCTTGATGAAGCCAATAAAAACGATGTACCGCTTTCGCTGGCATTCGCACTGGCTTATACTGAAAGTCATTACAAAGCGGATGCCATAAACCGGAATACCAATACTTCAATAGACAGGGGCCTTTTTCAGCTGAATAATTTTTCTTTCCCCATGCTGACGGAGTCCGATTTTTTCAATCCCGAAACAAGTGCCAGATACGGTATGCGGCATCTCCGGTTCTGTCTTGACACCGCCGGAAATGAAGTAACAGCTCTTGCGATGTATAATGCCGGTACCGCCCGGGTCAGAAAAAACACGACACCCCGTTCTACATTATTGTATGTGGACAGTATTATGCGGTATAAAAACAGACTTGATGCGGCTTTTTCGGATGAAATTGCTACGCAGTATACGGTTAATCATGATTCTGATTCACGCCTTGCGCTGGCAAAGTAAGTTATTGTGATTTTATTCACAATAACAAACGCTTTCTTGTGTTTTTTATAAAAACGTTCTTTCCCCGGTAGAGATTCCGATTTCCTTTTATTGACGGTTTTTATTTTTTGACATAGCATATATTCAAGTTTCTGTTATAAATATCACAGAGGATATATATGTCAATAATACCTGAGCATACCCGGAACCGGCTTGTGCAGATTGCACAGCTGCTTTCCCAGCAGAAAACAGACCGTATAACCTCGAAAACACTGCAGAGTCTGACCGGATGGTCTGACTCTGTAATACGCAGGGATATTCTTCTGCTTGGCTACAGAGGAGGGGTGTCGAACGGTTACGATGTAAAGAAACTGCATGATGCGATCTGTTCTATTCTGAAAATTGGTATAGGATTTGAAACGATGCAGAAATGCTGTATCGTGGGGCTTGGAAGACTTGGAGCAGCACTGCTTGAGAGCAGTATTTTTGAAGGGTCTCCCTTCCGTGTTACCGCTGGTTTTGATTCGAATGTCAACCGGACGGAAATTCTCCGTTCGACGTTTCCTTTGTATCCGGCTTCAAAACTGGAATCCATTGTTGTGGAACAGCATATATCTTACGCAATTCTCGCCGTACCGGAAAATGAAGCCCAGTCTTCAGCAGTACGTCTGGCGGCGTGCGGTATACGGGGAATCGTGAATTATACGAATGCCATACTGTCAGTTCCCGGTTCCACAGTTGTAGAAAATGTGTCACCGGTAACTGCGTTGACCTGTTTATCTGCCCGTCTGGCAGATGCTATTAAAGAATAAGGGGGTTGTAATGAGTAGGGTTTATAATTTTTCTGCCGGACCATCCTGTCTTCCGGAAGAAGTTCTGAAAGAAGCTGCAGCTGAAATGACAGATTATCAGGGAAGCGGACAGTCTGTGATGGAAATGAGTCACCGTTCTTCTGCCTTCAAACCGATTATCCAGAATACGGAAACGCTTGTCCGGAGGCTGATGAACGTTCCTGATACCTATAAGGTTCTGTTTCTTCAGGGTGGCGGTTCGACGCAGTTTGCCATGATACCGATGAATCTGGGAATTCATACGGGAAAAGCTGCATATGTGAATACCGGCATATGGTCCGGGAAAGCCGTTAAGGAAGCGGAGAAATTTATTACCGTTGATGTCGTTGCATCTTCGGAAGACCGTAACTTCTGTTATATTCCCGATACCGGAAAAATCCGCGGAGATTATGACTACGCATATATCTGCTTTAATAATACGATCAAAGGTACACATTTTGAATATATTCCCGACACCGGGGACATTCCGCTTGCAGCAGATATTTCTTCGTGCATACTGTCCGAACCGCTCGACATTTCAAAGTTCGGCCTCGTGTTTGCCGGTGCACAGAAAAACCTCGGGCCTGCCGGTGTGACGCTGGTTATTATCAGAGAAGATCTTCTTACCGGAACGCCGCTTAAGGGAACGCCGACCATGCTTACCTATAAGACGCATGCCGATGATGGTTCCATGTATAATACGCCTCCCTGCTATGCCATCTACATCATGGGGAAAGTTCTTGCCTGGATCGGGAAAAACGGCGGGGCTGAAGGCATGAAGAAACGCAATTATGCGAAGGCGAAACTGTTGTACGATTATCTTGACGGCAGCCGGTTTTATCATGCGACAGTCGGCAAAGGCAGCCGGTCGATCATGAACATTCCGTTTCTGACAAGGGAAACCGATCCTGAAAAAGCGGATATCATCAATAAAAAATTCGTTTCGGAAGCTGCTAAAGAAGGGCTTGTCAACCTTGCAGGCCATCGTACGGTCGGAGGCATGCGTGCATCCATTTACAACGCAATGCCGATTGAAGGTGTTGAAAAACTGATCAG
>DCFS01000200.1:60079-62369 GCA_002319875.1 Treponema sp. UBA1798
AATAATCAGTGTGTTCACAGGAGAGTATAATGTTCAAAATTCAGACTTTAAATAAGATATCTTCTGTGGGACTGAACGAATTCCCCCGGGATGATTATGAAATAGCGTCAACGCTTCTTGAGCCTGATGCCATACTTGTACGTTCTCAGGACATGCACACGATGAAATTGTCAGAAACCGTGAAAGCTGTCGCACGGGCTGGAGCCGGAACGAACAATATACCGGTTCCAGAACTGACATCAAAAGGAATCGTTGTTTTCAATACCCCGGGAGCGAATGCAAATGCGGTAAAGGAACTGGTAGTCCTTGCGCTGCTTGTTTCAAGCCGTCCGGTGATCGCTGCCAATACCTGGGTAAAAACACTTACCGGCCGGGGTGATGAAATACCGGACCTTGCTGAAAAAGGAAAGTCACAGTTTGAAGGGCCGGAGCTCAAGGGAAAAACGCTGGGTGTTATCGGCCTCGGCGCCATCGGTGCGATGGTCGCAAATACTGCGGTAGATCTCGGTATGGAAGTGATCGGTTACGATCCGTTTCTGTCAGTTGCCGCGGCCTGGTCTCTGGACAGACAGGTACGGCATGCGGAAACGCTCGATGCCCTTCTGTCGAAATCCGATTATATTACGATTCATACACCCCAGACAGACGATACGAAAGGATTTATCAACGCTGAAAAGATCAGGGCAATGAAAAACGGCGTCCGCCTTATCAATATTGCCCGTGGCGGGCTTGTCGTTAATACGGATATCCTTGCTGCGATTCAGAACGGGAAAATAGCTTCATTTGTAACAGATTTTGCCGCTGAAGAGCTGCTTGATAATCCCAGAATAATCTGTTTTCCGCATCTGGGAGCTTCAACTCCTGAAGCCGAAGATAATTGTGCAAAGATGGCCGTCGAAGAACTGCGCGCCTATCTTGAAACTGGCTGTGTCTACAATTCCGTCAATTTTCCGAAATGCTGTGTTGACGATCCGATTCCACCTGAAGGAACGAGGATGTGCATTTCAAACAAGAACGTACCGGGTATGGTTGCAAAATTTACGACGGTATTGGGAAATGCCGGGCTGAACATCAACCGGATGATCAACCAGAACCGCGGCGATCTTGCGTATAACATCATTGATGTGGATACGCATATACCTGAAGAAACGCTGCGTATGCTTGCAACGATAGAAAATGTTATAAAGGTCCGTCCTATTTTTGCCTGATGCAGTACAAAATAAAGGAGGCATTCATGGCAACGATTGAAAATATATGCCGTGCATATATCGCATCATATGAAACGGGACAGCAGAAAAAAATATCCGCTTTTTTACATCCTGCCCATACGTACTATCCGCCGGGAGGCGGAAAGCCGATGACACGGGAAGAACGTATCGCCGACGAACATTTTTTCTTTTCTGCGTTTTCCGATATCACCGTCGTCGTGAACGATATCCTTGTGCAGAACAATAAGGCTGCGCTGCGTATAACCATGCAGTGTACACAGTCTGGAGAATATCAGGGCGTTGCAGCCACCGGTCGCCGTATCACCATTCCGTATATGGAATTCATCGGATTTAAGGATGGTCTGATACTGGACGAACGGGCGGAATTCGATATGATGGGCATTATTTCGCAGCTGAAGTAAACTTCCGGCTGGAGTCTTCAAAAATAGTAAATATAAACAGGAGTGAGGAAAAAGAAAAACCTGAAGTATCTACTACGCATTCCAGTGATCTTTATCAACTGCGAAATTAACAGTCCCGGTTCCTGTTATGTACAGAGTACCTGTTGACGGTATGTGACTTTATATTTTGGAGTTTCCTGTTTTTTCAGCAGCACATTCGACCTTCCTGCAGCAGCTGAGGATCGCTGATTTTGACGTCTATGCAAAAGTGAGCTGATAAAATAAACTAAAGGTGTCATATTTCTTGACATAAGGCAAACCGGTTACAGGTGATGAACCGTATGGAAATACTGGAAAACGAACAATTCAATTATCAACTGACAAAAGACGGATTAACGTATAAACTGAATGTTGTCTGCGGAACCGTCGGTCTATATGAAATCAGTGTAATTCTTAATTCAAATCAAGTCGAAAACTACAAAAAAGAAGGTAAGCGATATATAGCAGAACTTGCACAGGAACTAAGAGGTAATTCCGCCTGATATAGATTTTGTCTATTCGCACGAGTGGCACGGAAAAACATTTGATAATGATTTTTGTGTATTTTGAGAATGAATCGTTATTGACTGTTTCAAACAGAAGATAATCATACATATAGAGGCGTTTTCAAAAGTCAGACGA
>DCFS01000200.1:62628-63955 GCA_002319875.1 Treponema sp. UBA1798
AGACGAGTTTTGAAAACGCTGCTTTCTTTTGAAAGTGGCTCATACTATACAAATAGTAGTAAAGCAGGGAACAAATCAATGAAAAATAATAAATTATTGTTAGTACTTTTACTTATTATTACACAGCTTACAGGGGGATGTGCTATGGAAAAAAAGGGAAACAAATTTCCTTATGATACAAAAGAACACATAGAAGAATATATCCTTAAAGAATTAAAACAAAATTATAAAATCAATTTTTCTTATTCGCATGAATGGGAAGGAATGCCATATGAAAGTGAATTTTCAGTATATAATAATACTCCGGATAATTCGGAAATACCAGAATCTCTTAAACGTTTTACGGGGAGACAAATAGCAACATATTTTACTGCATTAGTTGAACCTGTTAATAAAGAGACAGGTGAAAATAATTATTACACAAAATATGGTGTATGTGCAAATAGTAAAGAAGGAATAGCAGATTGCTGTCATGCTTATTTTTTCAAGGACCGTATAACAGGCAATCTGCTTTCTATTATTGGAGATTCATTATCTGCTAAAACACCTTATATCAGAATCATAGGACTTGAACGTCCATTAGGAACATGGAAAGGTACAGAACCATTAAAAAAATATATCAAAGCGGGGGATTTCGAATCATATGTATACATCTATCTTCCTGCAAACGGATCAGACAGCGAATATGCAAAACAAATTAAAAATATTCTAAACACCCTCTATACAGAAGATGCAAAGCAGTACAATATTACCCTTGAAGTGCGGCAGGATGATGATAAAATTACATTCGAAAACAGAAAAGGTTCCGTTATTTTTTATCAGGATCTTGACCAGTTTGATATGGAAATAGATCACTGGACAAAGGAAATGATTCTTGAGCATATTAATTCAGATAAAGACCTGAACACGGTAAAACCTGAAGATATATATCAATAGATAGCAATATTGGGGACCTCTGAAAACTGAAGTTTTTAGAGGTCCCCTGTTGTAAAAACAAGAGATCATACAATGAACATAAAAAACAAATTATTATTGATTTCATTACTGGTTATACAGATATCAGGCGGTTGTACTATGGAAAGTCGATGGAATAAATATCCTTTTAATTCACAAGGAAATGCGGAAAAATATGCTCTTGAAAAATTGAAAAAAAACTACGGAATAGATTTTGTCTATTCGCACGAGTGGCATGGAAAAACATTTGACAATGAGTTTAGCGTATATGATGATTACCCTGAAAAAAGTCAAACATCTGAATTATTAAAGTTTTTTGGTCAAGCTATGAAAAAAACAGTGTTTTCCGCCCAGGTAGAACCTGAAATTGAAT
>DCFS01000239.1 GCA_002319875.1 Treponema sp. UBA1798
GGCATCATGCATGAGATGGGGAACAGCGGTACCAAGGGAGAAGGAAACGGGCACCTTTTAAGTGTCGTATTTGATCCCGGAATAATTTCGGTAATTTCACCGGCGGTGATGCAATACCCCAGGGGATTACTTTTACAGTCTGACATCAGGTGGCAGGAGGAAATACTTGAAAAAATGAAAAAGCTGTTTATAACAGGTACGATAAAACCTTTTTGTTATGAACTTTCCGTTCTTTCCGTTATTGCTGATATTCTTTTTGCAATCATCAGTAAGTCAGAGACTGATGTCCTGAAAAACCAGAAAGCCAAACAGGACGGAAGGAAAATCATGGATGAAACGCGTATAAAAGCCATGCTTGATTTTATAAGGAAGCACTTTAATGAAAATATTTCTGTCGGGAATATAGCGGCAGCCGCTAATATCAGTGAAAGTGAATGCTATCGTATTTTCAAAAGGATATTGAATACGACACCTGTTAACCATCTTCTCGACTTCAGAATACGAACTGCCGCAAACATGCTGATTGAAGAAAAAAAAACAATCAGCGAAATCTGCTATAGTACAGGTTTTAACAGTCCTGCATACTTTACAAAAGCATTCCATGAATACGCAGGATACACACCGAAGGAATTCAGGAACAAGCTACGCTAAACAGGCTGAAGCTTCCCATTCGCTGCCGGAGCGTATCCGCTGGTCAAAAGCCTTTTCTATAGTTACGTTAATCAATGCCCCCGGCTGTGGCCGTTTATCCGGCGCAGTATGTAATTCGCAATGCAGAAAATTATCTGTTACTGCATGTACAATGAAATCATGTTGAGGCGCAGTAACAAGAGGATGATGCACGGTCTCCGCAACAGCACTCCGTATTTTACCTGCAAAAGAATTGATATATGCTATCTTATTATCACAGGCAAGTTCCGTAAGCCGGGCCACACGCTTTCCCGCTTCGGACTGAGGAACAGCAGGACGCATCGTATAAGCGGGTGTTCCCGGACGGGGAGAAAAAGGAAATGCATGTATCCAGCTGAAGGAGCTGTCACGGCACAACTGCATTGTCTGTTCGAAGTCGCCGGATGTCTCACCTGGAAATCCTGCAATTATATCGCAGGCAATAAACGGATTTTCCTTTACAGTCCTAAGCAGCTGTACCGCTTTCCGCACCTGCGAAACCGTATAAGGACGCTGCATTGCATGAAGGACGCTGTCGCTTCCGCTCTGTACCGATAAATGAAAATGGGGACGTACTCTCTGATCAGAAATTATTCTGCATAGTTGTTCGTCCACGATCTCAGGGTACAGGCTGGACATTCTGAAAAAAACACCTTCCGTACCGTCGAGAAGGATCTGCAGCAGTCCGGAAAAGGGAATAAACCTGCCGTGCCATTCCCCCCGATACTGTGCAATATTAACCGCAGTAAATACAACCTCTTTCTGCCCTGCCCGCTCAAGTTCCCTTACACGGTCAAGAACGGACTGTACATCAAGCGAAACGGAATGGCCTCTGGCCAGATGAATACAACAATAGGTACAGGCATTGTTACAGCCGTCCTGAATTTTAATTGAAGAGCGGGAATGAGTAAGAAAAGTATCAGTCAGAAGCCTGAACGGACGTTCGGGAACACTTAAAACGGATGATATATGACACAAGCTGTTGCGCACGGATTCCGCAAAGCCCTGACAGTTAAACGGCAAAGACGTGCTATCTGTATAATTGTGCAGCAGAAGAGGTACATCCGCAAGACGGTTTTTCTGAAGACCAGGCAGAACTGCAATACGGCTGTCAATCGCTGCAATTGCAGCAGGAGCAAGTTGCGCATAACAGCCGGTAACAATAACAGCAGACAACGGACATTTCTGCAATAGCAGCCGTATCATGCGTCTTGCTTTCTGTTCTGCCTTTGAAGTTACCGTACACGTATTGACGATACATAAAAGTATATCTTCCCTCACGGCAGAGGAAGCAGTGAACGGTTCCATACTTACTAAAAATCCTTCATCGGAAAAAGCCCGCGCTGCAGATTCACTTTCTATCTGGTTCAGCCTGCAGCCAAGTGTTTCAAAATGTATACCGGTCATTACCTGAAAATTACTGCAAATGTGCAGAAGCACGAGTCTTGCCAAGACTGGCATCCGTCTGGGACGAATTCAGTTTCAGCGCCTGATCATATGCAGCAACAGCTTCCTTATAATTTTTTGCCATTTCCCGGGCATAGCCGAGGCGGGTCCACCAGCGGTCGAGCAGTGGTTCTTTCTTTACTGCAGCGGAGAGCGCAATATCGGCATGCTGATATCTTCCCTGCCTTATATATATTTCTCCAATATAATAATAAGCAACACCAACACGGCTGCCGTCGTCAGAAATGGTTGACAGATATTTTTCAAACTGGGACATCGCCTCTTTGTTTTTCCCGAGATAATATTTTGCCTCTCCGAGACTTTCCAGCAGGCGGACATCGTTTGTTCCGACTGCAAGCCCGTCTGCTGCGCGCTGTTCTGCTTCAGCATACTGCTTGTTACGCAGAAGACTCCAGCACAATACCGCATAGGAATCCACACTATTCGGAGTTTCAGCGATTTCAGCTTCACACACCTGAATTGCACCGGTATAATCGCCGTTCTGGTACATTTTCAGCGCATCAGGTTTGGTCTGTGCTGATACCACCCGTCCCATACATCCTAAAACAAGAATAAAACCGAGATATTTTATGATTTTCATGTTTATTTTACCATTGTACATCTGCCGGAAAAAGTACTGCCGGGCTCGAGGACAAGCTGAGCGGAAACCACATCGCCTTCCACAGAACCCGTCGAAGTCACAAAAATAAGCCTTTCACCTTTGATATTTCCATTTACCTTACCACGGACAAGAACCCGGGAAGCCTCGATATCCGCTTTGACGGTAGCCCCCGTGTCGATGACAAGATCACTTGTAGCAGTGATCTTTCCGGAAACACTCCCCTTTATAATAAAAGGCTTTGAAAAACGTATATTACCGGTAAACAGCACATCAGAAGCAAGGAGCGTATCAAAGTCGTTTTCATCAAGTTCAAACAGATCTGCATCTCTTGTCGTATCAAACATAGCTCTACTTTACAAAGAAACCGGCTTATGGTCAAGTCGCTGCCTCATCTCCGGTATCCCGTCGGGAGTTGCATAAATGACATCTTCCGTTTATTATTACTATGAAGTTTCTGGCCTGCCGCAAAGGTGAAAGGCATTTATATTTATGTATGTTTTCGAGGAATACCTATGGATTTTGTTAAGGAAATGATGAGAAAGGCGAAAGAGTACCAAAACAATCTGGTACTACCTGAAGGAACAGAAGAACGCACTGTCGTTGCAGCTGCTGACATAATAAAGGAAAAAATTGCAAAGAAAGTAACGCTGCTCGGGAAAAAAGCAGATATTGAAAGAATAGCAAGGGAAAAAAATGTTTCTCTCGCCGGTGCTGTCTTTGTTGATCCTGCTGAATCAGAATGGCTTGATGATTTCGGTAAAGACTATTACGAACTGAGGAAGGACAAGATCAACAAGAAAACAGGACTGCCTGAAGTTACTCCGGAATCCGCCCGTGAATATATACTGAAGGATCCGCTCAGCTTCGGGGCAATGATGGTTCGTAAAGGATATGCGGATGCTATGGTCAGTGGTGCACTGTCAGCAACTGCAGATCTTCTCCGCGCAGGACTGAAAATTATTAAAACGGCACCGGGATCAAACACCGCTTCTTCATGTTTCGTAGTCGACACCCATGATCCCAAATGGGGGCATGAGGGACTGATGATCTTCTCGGATTGTGCAGTTGTACCGCAGCCGACCGGCGAGCAGCTTGCAGATATAGCGATTGCTGCAGCAAAATCATGCAGGGATCTGCTTGGTGCGGAACCGGCTGTTGCGATGCTTTCATTTTCGACAAAAGGATCCGGTGGAAAAATTGATGATGTACTGCGCGTACAGGAAGGTGTAAAACTTGCACATGAAAAAGCTCCGGAACTGCTTCTCGATGGTGAAATGCAGGCGGATGCAGCCCTCATTCCTTCTGTTACAGACAAAAAAGCTCCAGGCAGTCCGGTAAAGGGAAAAGTAAATACGATCATATTCCCTGATCTTAATGCCGGAAATATCGGATATAAACTGGTACAACGTCTTGCGCATGCAGATGCATATGGCCCTGTCCTTCAGGGATTTGCAAAACCCATAAGTGATCTTTCCCGGGGCTGTTCTTCAAAAGATATCGTAGTGACCTGTGCGATTACATTGGTACAGGCTGGCAAAAAGAACTGATACCGTTATCTGTATCTGTTCTTACTGTCATCAACGCCGGTGCAAGTACGTACCGGCGTTTTTTGTTTCAACTACCATGAAAGGATTTTTTTTGAAACGGATT
>DCFS01000209.1:0-1643 GCA_002319875.1 Treponema sp. UBA1798
CGGTATAAACGATACTATAGTATCAATACATATTCACAATACGATATCATAGTATTAATGTCAATAAAAAAACGATACTAAAATGCTATTATCAGGCATACACAAAACCGGCATCAGGAACTATCAAAACAAGGAAAAAAATGAGTACAGAGTATCAGGACGTAAATGCACAATTTATTGATAAATGGGTAGAATCCGGATGGGAATGGGGCAAACCGGTAGACCATGAGACTTTCCTGAAGGCAAAAAGCGGCAGCTGGTCTGTCGTGTTAACACCAATCAGAAAGGTTCCTGAAGAATGGTTCTGCAATTTTAAGAATGCCAGGATTCTTGGTCTTGCTTCCGGCGGAGGTCAGCAGATACCTGTTTTTGCAGCCCTGGGCGCGGACTGTACCGTACTTGATTATTCGGACAGACAGCTTGAAAGTGAAAGACTTGTAGCCGAACGGGAAGGCTATACGGTAAAAATCATAAAGCATGATATGACAAAACGGCTGCCCTTCGATGATAATCAATTTGATCTTGTTTTTAATCCGGTATCAAATTGTTATATTGAGAATGTACAACCGGTATGGGATGAATGTTACCGGATCCTGAAGCCTGAAGGAATTTTACTGACAGGATTTGATCTCGGAATAAACTATGTATTCAACGATGAAGAAACGGAAATAGTAAGAAGCCTTCCGTTTAATCCCCTGAAAGATGAAAAAATATATAAAATGTGCATGGAAGAGGACTGGGGTATCCAGTTTTCTCATACCATTGAAGAAGAACTGGGAGGTCTGTTGAAAGCGGGTTTCGTTCTGGCAGATATATATCAGGACATAAATGGAGAAGGGAATCTTCATGCTCACAATATTCCGGCATTTTATGCGGCAAAGGCGGTAAAACTGCCCCGGCAAAACGACAGAAAATCCTAACCCCGGCGTTTGGGAGCAGCGGGATATTAAACCTGCCATACGCTCCGGAGATGCGGACGACGGATCATGAACCGCTTTCCGCACCGGTAAAATCCTTGCCGGTCATTCGCTTTTCAGGTAATATGAAGGCATGAAAAACAGCCGGCCGCACACTGATCGTTATCCGTTCAAAATCGTACTTTTATTTATATGTCTTACTGTAACGGCACTCTCCGGTGCTTTCTGTAAGCCGCTTACCGTCGATGAGGCGGTTTCTGAAATTCTTTCCCTCGCAGACGGAACGTCCGGTCGTCCGGTTGCGCTTACCGTAAAACCGACAGGTACCGTTACCCGTGACCACTGGAAAAAGTTCGACGAAGCGCTCCGGACAAAACAGTTTACACAGGTTACTCTGGACTTTTCAGGATGTACGGTTGGATCCGCCGGTGAAGATAAGGAAACGGAAAAGAATCTGTTCAGCAACATCGATTCGCTCGTTTCAATTACGTTTCCCGAAGGTCTGACCGGAATCGGCGCATGGTCTTTTAATAACTGCAAAAATCTGAAAGACGTATTCTTTCCGCACACGGTTGTCCATTCCGTCGGGTATCTCGCCTTCGGCGGATGTACCTCTCTTTCTGAAGTACATCTGTATGCATTTGACGGCAGGCTTGACGAATGCTTCCAGGACTGCGGAACGATCGCTGTGCTCGAAGTACCCGGTCATCCGATCTATGCGACATT
>DCFS01000209.1:2052-3597 GCA_002319875.1 Treponema sp. UBA1798
CCGTTGCAACGTCCGAAGCGTCGGCAAAATATGCTGCAAAAAACATTTGCGATGCAACCTGGGCTTCGTGGGTTGAAGGGAAACCTGATGAAGGCATAGGGGAAAGTATCGAAATGACTTTTTCCGAACCGACGACGATTTCGTATCTGTCCATCAAGAACGGATTCGGAAATCTTGCCTGGTATTATTCAAACAACCGTCCGAAAGACATCGAAGTTATATTCGATAACGACAGCACAACGGACTGCACACGTACGTTGACCGACACGCCGCTTGCCCAGTACGAGAGTTTCGATCTTTTCGGGAAACCCTACCATAAGGTAAAAATAACCATAAAAAGCGTCTATACAGGTACCGGTCCTGATAACGATACCTGTATCGCAGAGATCGCTGTAAACACAGCACTGCAGCGTACGGAACAGTTCGGTGCAGTTTATGATACAGGCGGACTCGTCTATGGTTACGATCCGGAAACAGCGCGGATTTTAAAGGCAACGTATGCGCTTGACGTCGGCAGCAGCAATGTCCGGTTGACCGGCGACGGACGGGTGGAAATAAAAATCACAGATTCGGAAAGTGGAAAAACATACTGGACGATTGTGAACGATGCCTTTGAAGGAACATTCAATACAGGTTTTTTCCCCGGAACAGGAGCGGGTTCCCTGGCGACAAAGTTCATGATCTGTCTTTCGCCGTCCGGAGAACATACGCTTTTTACGTGGCATACAAGTACCGGGGACTTTTCAAACCCCGTTCCCGATGTAAAGCTGCACGTGTATACGTGGCTGCAGCGCGCCTGGGTTCCGGGAGCAGGAGACAATCCTGACACGGGCCGTATCATGGCGCTCGTCTCGGCCCTGGAAAAGCGCGGCATTCCGTATGATTTCGACATTACTCCGGAGAAAACCGTACACGTATATGCCTGCGCCGTACAGAAGCGGCACAGGATGTCCGTAGAATTTGCTTTTCCGTATGATGGAACCGGTTTTCTTCCATATATTCCTACGGCACGGAATACAGCCGCATCCGGTACTCCTGATGACCTTGCCAGGATTGCAGACTGGAAAGCCGGTATGAACGATACCGGCAGCAGCTCAGATGAAAAAACAGAGAACCTGCTCGCCTGCGCGGCAGCATTCAACAGCTCTCCGAAAATGGTGAGGTACCTTATCGATCAGGGATGCGAAGTAAATCCCTTCTACGATGTTAACGATGACGATGACTGCCTTGGAAGTATACCGTTTACGCCGATGGAAGCATGCGTTGCGGGCAAAAATACCGATGCCGTACAACAGGTCCTCTTAAATGCAGGAGCTGCATATACACCGGCTATGCTCAGCCGGGCATTCACTACGGGCAACAGCGACAATGTCAGGAAGTTCGCGCCGCATATCAAAGACTTCGGGCCGGCGCTTGCAGAAATCTGTAGTTATTATATCGGACATAACCGCCGCACTGTCTCGCTGTCATACATAGAGCAGACACTTTCCGTCTTCAGGGAAAACGGCTGTGATCTTAACCGGTCTTATTCTGATCTGCATCCGC
>DCFS01000068.1 GCA_002319875.1 Treponema sp. UBA1798
GGGGAGTTATTTCCTTAAGCGCGAGAGCCCGGACAATGACGGTTGCGGACTGGCTTCCTGTATTTCCCCCTGTGTCGGCAAGCATCGGCATATAGAAGGCAAGCAGCATCAGTTTTGACAGCGTTGCTTCATACGACTGGAGTACCGCACCTGAAATTAAACCCATCGCAGCAAGTATAATAAGCCAGAGTATCCGGTGGGAAAAGTGTGTCCATATGGAAGTCTGCAGATATGAAGTATCCTGGTGTCTGCCGGCAATAGCCATAAAGCGTTCCATATCTTCCGTCCGTTCCTGTTCTATGACATCCATGGCATCGTCATGGGTAATAATGCCTGTAAGTACGCCGTTTTTATCTACCACAGGAAGCACCATAAGACCGTATTTTGATATCTGATATACCGCTTCTTCCCGGTCAGCAGATGCCGTAACTTCTGCTACTGTTTTTTTTCTGATATCTGCAAGCCGGCTGTCCGGTTTTGCAAGTATCAGGTCTTCCAGAGTCAGGTAACCGCAAAGTTTTCTGTCCTGATTTATTGTATATATAATCGATACGGCCTCTTTTCTGGCTCCTTCCAGCCGGATACGTTCGATTGCCTGTTTTACCGTCAGACTTTCGGGAAATGCGATATAATCCGTTGTCATTACGGAACCGGCCGTTTCTTCCGACCATGCAGCAAGGTTTTTTATATCGTCCCGTTCTTTTTTTGCAAGATACGGAAGAACTTCGTCCAGTTGTTCTTCCGGAAGAGCCTTTGCAAGGTCTGCCCGTTCATCAGGAGGAAGTTTTTCAAGCAGAACGGTAAGTTCTGTTCTGCTGAAACCTTTTGCAGTATCAACCTGTACGGCAGTCGGCAGCTGGCAGAAAATATCGGCTGCCCTCTGATTATCCAGCTGCTTAAGGACAGACTGTATTTCTTCCGGTTTCAGTCCGGAAAGCAGTTCTGCGTCTTCCGCCGGGTGATGCTTTTCCAGAATGGAAGTTACGTCACTGTATTTGTTTTCTTTTACGAGTACCGGGATATCGGTCTCTTTGAGTTCGTCCAGCATGGAAATCTCCTGTTTAAAAATTGCTTTACTGCATACTTTAAGCAGAACTTCCTGTACTGAACTAAAAACAGAAGATGTTTATCTTGCTGCAGAGAACAGTCGGAGGAGGTTTTTAAGTATGCGGTTTCCGGCAACTACGTGCCGTAAGTCCGGTAATGGTATGTTACTACTGTTACCGGGGCTGTCAGAATCGCCCATAAAACCTCCTGTTTAACGCGCAAGGCGCGGAATTGAGGATTCTCCGGATAATGCTCTATGCTTTAACCCGGTGCTTCCTTAAATGTATACAGAGAATAGCCGAGTTGTAAAAAAAAGTCCAGCTGCTATTGTAAAATCGGCAGGTCTTCTGCATGAATAACGCGGACGCAGCTGCCTGTTTTGCTGTATACTGGGCGGCATGCAGTATGCGGTATTGAGAAAGGTTGCAGGACAAGCCTGCAGTTACCTGACAAAAACATATACGGAAACCGAATCAGCCGGTATATTTATTGCAGCTCTTGAATCCTATGCAACAAAAATGACCGGAGTTCGTATCGCATTGAAACAGGCTGCGGAAAATGCAGCTGCGGTAACTGCTGTTGTCAGTCTTATGGATGAACTTCTGCCGTCCGGAGCTTTTGATACTTCTGCTGAATATTTTTTCTGTATCCCGGGAATGCTGTATCAGTATTACATCCGGGATTCCGTGGCTGTGTACGGTAAACCGGACAGAAAGACAGGCAGAATAGCGGCGGATCACATCGCCTCTGCAACGGAACTGTTTACCCCGGACTGGATCGCCCGTTATCTTCTGGAAAACAGCCTGCGGAAAACGCTCTTTTCCGGAAATCATAAACCAGAAACGGTAAAGGTTATCGATCCCTGTACGGGGTGCGGTATAATGCTGGTTCTTGCATTCGATATCATGCTTGATGCTTATCGGCAAAATGGTGTGCCTGAAAAGGAGGCTGCTGCCTCTATTCTGATGTATAATCTGTACGGTACCGATATTGATGCCGGTGCCTGCAGCATTGCCCGCTTTTCATTACTTCTGAAGGCCGTTCAGTCCGGAGCAGATCCTGATACGTGTATGGCAATGCTTCACAATCATATACAGAGCCTTCCTGAATACGGTTCTCTGGTAGATAATTTTCCTGCTGTTTCAGGGACATACGATATTGTTGTTACCAACCCTCCGTATATGGCATCTGCAAATGCGGACAGAACCCTGGCAGGGTTTCTCAGGCATACGTTTCCGGACAGTTGTACTGATCTGTATGCAGTTTTTATAGAACGGTGTATACAGCTTGCAAAAAATGACGGATATGTCGCAATGCTGACACAGCAGTCGTGGATGTTTCTCAAGCGTTACAGGGCATTGCGGGAAAAAATTGAAACTTCCGGCAGACTGCTTTCGGTTCTGCATCTTGGCGCCCATGCGTTTGCCGATATACCGGGTGAAGTTGTACAGACTGCTGCTTTCATTTTTAAAAAACAGCAGGGATCCGATATCCGCACACAGTTTATACGATTGACCGGGCAGCCGACTGCAGAGGCTAAAAAGAACAGTTACCTGAGCGGGAACTATCAGACTTATTATTGCAGAATTTCTGATTTTGAAAAACTGGCCGGCGGAGCTTATCTCTACTGGGCATCTGCGGCTGTTATACAGGCTTTTGCGGAATATCCGCTTATAACAGCTTCCGGTACGGCCAGGCAGGGTATTGCAACCGGAAATAACGCTCTTTTTGTACGCTACTGGTATGAAGTGCCGTATCATGAAATCGCGTCGGGTTGTTCCAGCCTTGAAGAATTCCGTGCGACAGGAAAAAAGTACATACCCTATGCAAAAAGCAGCGGTTACTGCCGCTGGTTCGGAAACAATCTGTCCGTAATACGTTTTGATGAGCCTTTTTTCAGCCTGCTTTCGAAACAGGGGAACAGGTTACCGTCACGGCCTCTTTTTTTTCACGAAAACATAAACTGGACGCTTATATCGACGGATTTATTTCCTGCGCGGTATTTTCCGGCCGGCGGTGTCTGTGATGTCGGTACTCATGCGTTTTACAGTGACAGCCACCTTATTGATATGCTCGGCTATATGAATACGGTAGTATTTAAACATTTTATACAGATGATCAGCCCGACTATGAACTACAGTTCAGGTTCCGTATCTCTTGTTCCCTGCAGGGGATTCCCTGAGGGAAGCCGCAGGCTTGCCGAAGAAAATATTTCCCAGGCCGAAGCGCTATGGAATATGAATGAATTATCGCCTGAGTTTACCATACATCCTCTGGTGCCTTCTGTCTTGCCTGGTCCGTCAGGGGAATTGGAGCTTCAGAAGGTAATACAGGGCTGGCTGCGTGACTGCCGCCGCCGTATCGATATCATAAAGGAAAATACGGAAGCTCTTAACCGTATGTATATTTCACTGTATGGTCTGGAACGAGAGCTGAAACCGGAAGTAACAGAGCGGTATCTGTACTTAAAAGAACCGACCGTGGATGATGCCGTACGTTACCTGATATCCTATAGTACCGGCTGTATGTTCGGGCGGTATGGATCAGGCATGCCTCATGATGTCCTTTCCACAACTGATTTGGCAAGAGCTTTTACTGTCTTCATCTCGCATTTATATGGAGAAAAACAGGCTGCCGGGAATCTTGCTTTCATAGCGGAAGTTCTGTCAGTAACGGGAGACAGTCCTGAACAGAAGATTATGACATATTTTGAGAATAACTTTTTCCGTGACCATTGCCGTCTATACCGTGGACATCCTCTGTACTGGCCGGTCGGTACGAAACAGGAAGGAAAAATACGGGCGTATCTGTATTATCACAATTACGGGAAATCAACGCTGACTTCGCTGCTTGCGGAATGCCGCAGGAGTACAGAGAGGAATATGGTACTGGAATCCGCTGTTACAGATCTTTCTGAAAAAAAAATCATTTTTGATCATGACGACGGAATACCGGTGAATTACAAAAAACTGCAATCTGTGCTATACTGCGCGCTGTAATGTATGGATATTTCGAAACGCTTTAGCATGCCGGCTGTCATTGCCATGCGCCGGGAAATTATAAGGGCTGACGGCAACGAAGTTTTTTTTGCCGGAACCCTTAATGAAAATGGAATAGTCACTTCGGTAACAGCTGCCTCCCGCGGAACGGAAGATGCGGTTCCCGTTAATTTTACGGAAGCCGGAAAATGTGGCGTACTTATACACAATCACCCCAGCGGGTTGCTTAAACCGTCAGAAGCTGATCTTGGAGTTGCATCGGATGCCTCCGGGAACGGACAGGGTTTCTATATTATAAATAACGAAGTTACCGATGTTTATGCTGTCATGGAACCCGTAAAACCTAAAACCATATGCAGACTTGATTCCGCTGCCGCGCGTACGTATCTGGCTGACGGCGGTCCGCTTTCAAAGCTTTCGGAGGCTTTTGAAGAACGTCCCGTACAGATCGATCTTCTTGAAAAGATAGTAGATTCTTTCAACCGGAATGCGATAGGTGTGTTTGAAGCCGGGACGGGAGTAGGAAAGTCGTATGCCTATCTGATCCCTGCCATGTTATGGGCTGACCGCAACCAGGAACGGGTCGTTATCTCAACAGGTACGATCAATCTCCAGCAGCAGCTTATTGAAAAAGATATTCCTGCGGCGGAAAGAATAACCGGGAAAAAAATCAAGGCAGTGCTGGTGAAAGGCAGGCAAAATTATGTCTGCCTGCGCCGGCTGGAAGATGCTTCGAAAGACAGGGATATGTTCAGCGAAGATACGGAAATCCTGGATCAGATAGCCGACTGGGCAAAAAATACGCCGACAGGGAGCAGCAGCGACCTTCCGTTTGTACCTCCGGGAAATATCTGGACACGTATAAATTCCGAAAGCGATGCCTGTATGGGAATGCGCTGCCCGTATCATGAAAAATGTTTTGTCATGCGCGTCAGGAAGGAAGCCGCCGGTGCGAATCTTCTGGTTGTAAACCATCATCTGCTCTTTGCGGATATAGAATCCCGTATGAACGGGGTTGGATATGATGACGCAGCTGTTCTTCCGCCGTACCGCCGTGTCATTTTTGATGAGGCACACGGGATTGAAAGCGCGGCTACAAGTTTTTTCAGCGGCAATCTTACCCGGTTCCGCCTGTTAAAGCAGCTGGGAATGCTGTACCGGCAGCGGCATGGTGCAGCAGCAGGTTATATATTTACCCTGCAGATACTTTCTTCAGGTGCTGATCATACAAATGATATAATCTCCGGTGTTAATGATATAAAAGAATGTATTACAAATCTTGAACTGGCATCAGCTGACCTGCTCGGACAGGAAGCCGCTATGCGGTTGTATGACGCTACGGTGCGGGGCTTCGGTCCCGTAATTTCTCTGCTTTCTTCTCTTGGGGAAAAGATTGCTGCAGTTGCAGGTCATGTACGGGAAATAATGGAAGATATCAGCGATGACGATAAAGATATCCCGCAGTACTGGGAAACGAAAGCAATCCTGCGCCGCCTGGATGAATCAGTTGTGCTTTGCAAAAACTTTTCCGCATGGGATGAAAAACGGGATATCGTATTCTGGATTCAGCGCCTGCGGCTCAGCCCTGCGCTGGCAAAAGGAAGCGAAAATCCGGTATACATACAATTTACACAGACTCCGCTCGATATTGCGCCTCTGATGAATACCGGTATTTTTGAACCGATGGAAAGTGTCGTATGTACGTCTGCTACGCTGTCTATCGGACGTAATTTCGGTTTCTGGATGCGCCGGGTTGGGATCAGTTTTGTGGAAAAAGAGAGGCTTCTTACCGGAGAATTTCCATCGCCTTTCCCCTATAAAACACATCTGCTGTTTGCGGTGCCTTCAGATGCTCCTTTCCCTGAAAATCCGGATTACCAGCAGTATATTGAAAATGCGATCGTTTCGCTTATAAAAGCTGCGAACGGCCGTACACTGATACTGTTTACTTCCTATGAATCGCTCAAAAATGCCTGTAACACAGCCCGTGCATTTCTGCAGGGAACCGGTATCAATGTACTCAAACAGGGAGACGATGACAGGTTCCGTCTGCTTGATGAGTTTAAGAATGATACTTCAAGCGTTCTTTTTGCAACAGATTCTTTCTGGCAGGGGATAGACGTACCGGGTGATTCGCTTTCGCAGGTGATCATCGTAAAACTTCCTTTCGGAGTTCCGAATGATCCGGTATTTGCCGCCCGTTCGGATGCGGTACAGAAAAGAGGCGGAAGTCCGTTTATGGAACTAAGTCTTCCTGAAGCTGTCATTAAATTCAGACAGGGCTTCGGACGCCTGATCCGCCGCAGTGACGACAGAGGTGCGGTTATCGTGCTCGACAGAAGGATAATCGAAAAACAATATGGTAAACTTTTTCTTGACAGTATACCGGATACCATACGTGTTTATGTTTCCCTGTCCGAAATAGCAGATAAAGTCGCCGGATTCCTTGACCGGCCGCAGATGGAATCTGCTGATTAAGCAGTTTAGGGGGCAGCCGGTATCCGGGTATCTAAAACTTATACCCGATATAGGGTTCAAGTTTTTTTCTTAATGCAGTATCGTATTCCGGCA
>DCFS01000169.1:0-2212 GCA_002319875.1 Treponema sp. UBA1798
AGTATATCCCGAAAGTGTACAGATGTATATAGCGCTTGCTGTTATCCCAGTTGCTGTTATTCTTCCGCCATACGGTAACCGATTCCGATTTCTGTTTTAATATAATACGGATCCGCAGGATTCGTTTCTATTTTGCGGCGTATATTCGCCATATTTACACGCAGCGTCTGGTTATCGGTGAAATACGGTCCCCAGACCGACCTGAGAATCATGTCGTAAGTAAGAACCCGTCCACGGTTGCGTGCCAGCAGTTCCAGAATTTTATATTCGATCGGCGTAAAATGAATTTTCCTGCCGTCGACTTTTATTACCAGTCTGAAGGAATCAACGCATAATCCGCCGACTGTATATACTCCCGCGAACGTTTTTCCGTCCTGCTTTGTTTTTACATGACGTATAGCGGTACGGATACGCGCAAGTAGTTCTGCAGTTCCGAAGGGCTTTGTAATATAATCATCTGCTCCGGTATCGAGCGCCTGGACTTTATCCCGTTCGTTGTCACGGGCTGACACAACTACGACCGGAATACTGCTCCATTTCCGCAGACCTGTTAATGCTTCCAGGCCGTCGATATCCGGAAGCCCAAGATCCAGAATAATAATATCAGGACAATGAGAAGAAACAAGTGCGGGAAGTTCCAATCCCTTGCCTGTTGAGACTGCATGGTATCCGTTCGCGGTAAGAATTGCCGTCATAAAATGACATATTGGCCGTTCATCTTCTACTATTAGTACCAGTGGTTTTATATCCATACTTCATTCCTTCTGCATGAGGGGAAGAGTAAACCGGAATTCAGCTCCTCCTTCATTTCTATTCCGTACTGAAATAATGCCTCCGTGTGCCCTGACGATTGCAGAACAAGTCATCAATCCGATTCCTAGTCCTCCTGTCTGAACGCGTCCTTTCCTGCCGTCAGAAACAGGTCCGTCAAATATATGAGGTATAGTTTCATTCGGAATACCAGCACCGTCGTCGCTGACTGTAAAAACTGCGTTTCTTTCGTCTGCGGTTACGGCCAGTGTAATTACAGGTGCTGTTCCTGCATAGCGTACCGCATTCTCAATAAGATTGATTAAAACCTGTTCAATTAATGTACCGTCCATTGGCAGCACCAGCAGCTTTCCGGGAACCATGACATTGAGATTGACGGAAGGAAAGTGGGTACGTACCAGTCTGGCCGCTTCTGCGGCCACTTCTTCTGCAGCTTCTTCTCTTTTTATCAGTTTCATTGAACCGTCACCCAGTTTCGTTACTGCAAGAATGTTTTCTACCATTCGCACAAGCCACAGTGAATTACACCGTATATCTGTTACAAACATATAGCGTGCATCCGTATCAAGAATATCTGAGTTTTCAAGTAGCACTGTACTCGCTCCCAGTATGGCAGTCAGCGGAGTGCGGAGATCATGAGACAATCCCCTGAGAAAATTGTAGCGCATTTTTTCCTGTTCTGCTTCAATTTTCATCTCCCGCTGTCTGTCTGATAGTATCTGGCGTTCGACAGCAAGCGCGGTAAGTGAAGCAGTCATTTCTATAAATACACTACTGTCATGAGTAAGGCGGCAGCCTTTTGCACAGTCGATACTGATTACACCGACAACACCTGTATGACCATGAACAGGAAAATACCGTGCCGTCAGCATGCTGAATGTATCAGTCCCGTATCCGGCCTGTTTACCATTGGTAAATACCCAGTGAACAGCTGCCTGTTCGTTTGCACAGAGTACCTTTTGTTTATTTTCTGTAACGGGATCCACTGTATATACGGTGGATGCTTTCCCGAAAATCCCGGTCAGACGGTCTTCGACAACCTGTCTGATGTCGTTGAAATCGCAGGCTGAGAGCAATTCGTTATTGATGTCATACAGTAGTTCGGTACGCCGTTCCCGCTGTACCGATGCGACTGCCTGGCTTTTCATTCTGACCGTTACAGCACTTGTCGTGAGAGCAGCCAAAAACATAATGAGAAACGTGACCGGATATTCCGGTTGAACGGTGTTAAGTGTAAAATACGGCTCAGTGAAAAAGAAATTGAACCCGAGCACCGCGAGGACTGAAGAAACGGTGCCGTACAGATATCCGTCAGTATATCGTGATACAAGAAGTACGCCGAGAATGTATACCATAATAATATTATGTGCACCGATTCCGGCTGATTTGAGAATGTACGAAATACCTGTCGCGGCTGCGAGAATAGCGACCGAAGCAGCAC
>DCFS01000169.1:2529-2931 GCA_002319875.1 Treponema sp. UBA1798
CCTGCGGTACGGTGATGCCGTCGATTTGTCGGGAATACTGTGTACTTCTACATCGGGTAGCAGATACGCTATCCGGTCGGCAAATTCCAGCCTGAACGGATTTCTGAAGACGTCAAACCTTTTCCGTTTGCCGATAACGATATTCGTAATTCCCGTCTGTTTTGCATATTCTGCAAGTGTCTGCGCAATATCGTCTCCAGGCAGTGATATGATTCTGGCACCGAGACGCGCAGCCAGCGCCGTATTTTCTCTAATATCAGTCATTTCTCCGCCACGTATAACTGTTGCTGCAATCCATGGAGCATGCCATGCTCCCGCCATACGTGCTGCGGCGCGGATACACCCTGCCGAAGACGGCGACGGACCGATACAGACAAGAATCTTTTCGGAAGCTGTCTTCTC
>DCFS01000169.1:3345-27146 GCA_002319875.1 Treponema sp. UBA1798
CTGAGCAGTTCATCAGGATCAATATCAATGAGTCTGACTTTATCGGCCCTATCGAAAATATAATCGGGAACAGTTTCCCGTACGGTGACCCCGGTAATCCGCTGCACTATATCGTTCAGACTTTCGATATGTTGAACATTCACCGTCGTATATACGTCAATCCCTGCGTTCAGCAATTCCTCCACATCCTGATACCGCTTTTTGTTGCGTGACCCTTCCGCATTCGAATGGGCGAGTTCGTCGACAAGTATCACTGCAGGTTTACGCTTCAGTGCACCGTCGATATCGAATTCTTCAAGCCGTATATTCCGGTACAGGAAAACCTTTACTGGAATCGCAGGGATTCCCTGTACCAGTGCCGCAGTTTCCGGCCGGGTATGCGGTTCGATGTAACCTGCAGCGACATCCGTTTTCTGTTTGAGCAGTGCATGCGCTTCCTCAAGCATCGCATATGTTTTACCGACACCGGCGGCATATCCGAAAAATATTGTAAGTTTTCCACTGCCGGTTTCCCGTTCTGTTCCGACTTGCCCAAGAAGTTCGTCGGGATTGGGTCGTTCATTCATCTCCATTCGTTACCTCCAGTCCTCCGTTCCGGGGCAATTTCAAAGATTCCCGTCCAGTGCAAGGTTTACTTCCAGAACATTTACTGCAGGTTCTCCGAAAACGCCGAGGAAGCGTCCGCTTGTATGTTTTCGGATTATCGTACGGACATCTGATTCATCGATTTCCCGTGTCCGTGCGATCCGCCTGACCTGGTATTCCGCTGCTGCCGGAGAAATATTCGGATCGACACCGCTTCCCGACGCAGTTACCAGATCGGACGGGAGGGGTTCGTTGTTGGACGGATCGAATGCATGCCACCATGCAGTCCGCTGCCTGACCAGTTCCTGTTCCTTTTTTCCTGACGGTGAAAGATTCGTCGTTCCGAACGGCCGGCCGATGAGGTACTCCGGCTTTGAAAACTGCTGGGCAATCAGTACGGAACCGTAATTCCGCTGTGTACCGTCGGCCTGCCGCACGGTCAGTATGCTGCCGTCAGCTTCCTTCTGAAACAGGAGCCGTGCAAGCCCTGTAACGGTACCGGTATACACGATGCCGCACAGAATACTGAATATCATAAGGATGACCAGTGCCTGCCACATGGTCCTTAATGTTGTTTTCATGTCGTTCTCCTTAGACAAGCCCGCAGGCCGTCAGCAGCATGTCGAGCAGTTTTATCGCTATAAACGGAGCTGCCAGTCCGCCGAGTCCGTATATTCTCAGGTTCCGTTTCAGAAGATTTCCCGCCGATGTTTCCCTGTATTTAACGCCCTTTAATGCGAGCGGAATGAGTGCGACAATAATCAGCGCGTTGTAGATAATCGCGGAAAGAATAGCACTTTTGGTACCGGTCAATTTCATAAAATTGAGCGCAGCCAGACCGGGATAGATACTGAAAAAAAGTACCGGAATGATTGCAAAATATTTCGCAACATCGTTTGCGACACTGAACGTCGTCAGGGAACCGCGTGTCATAAGCAGCTGTTTTCCTATGCGTACAATATCGATCAGTTTTGTCGGATTTGAATCGAGGTCGACCATATTGCCTGCCTCTTTTGCAACCTGCGTTCCCGAATTCATGGCGACTGCGACGTCCGCCTGCGCAAGTGCCGGCGCATCGTTCGTCCCGTCTCCAGTCATCGCAACAAGATGTCCTTTTTCCTGATACGCTCTGATAAGTGAAAGTTTTTTTTCGGGCGTTGCTTCGGCAAGAAAATCGTCTACGCCGGCCTCTGCAGCAATCGCCGCCGCGGTTACCGGATTGTCGCCTGTTATCATGATTGTTCTGATTCCCATTTTCCTGAGGTCTCCGAATCGTTCCTTTATACCATCCTTAACGATATCCTTCAGATAAATTACCCCTAGCACATTTTTGTCTTCAGCAACTACAAGCGGCGTACCACCTGCTTCGGCAACCCGTCGTACAATTACGGAACATTCATCCGGCCATACACCGCCTTTTCCGGTGACGAAATTCCGGACTGCATCCGCCGCACCCTTACGTATCTGTACGCCGTTATAATCCGCTCCGCTCATCCTCGTTCCGGCGCTGAATGGTACGAACGTTACATGAAGGGAAGAAAGATCGCGGCCTCTGATGCCGAAACGTTTTTTTGCAAGTACAGTAATGCTTCTTCCCTCGGGCGTTTCATCTGCCAGAGAAGAAAGCTGAGCGTCACCGGCAAGTTCCCGTTCTGTTATTCCCTGCAGCGGAATAAATTCGCTTGCCTGCCGGTTGCCGAGGGTAATCGTTCCTGTTTTGTCCAGAAGAAGTATGTCGACGTCACCCGCAGCTTCGACAGCCCGACCGCTTGTTGCAAGCACATTCGTCCGGTTAAGCCTGCTCATACCGGCAATGCCGATTGAAGACAACAGTGCTCCGATCGTCGTGGGAGCGAGGCATACCAGCAGTGCGACAATATTCGTCAGCGAGACGACAGAGCCGTATCCGGCCTGTTTACGGGCAAATTCGGTAAACGGCAGCAATGTTGTACAGACAACCAGAAAAATAATCGTGAGCGTTACCAGCAGAATCTGCAGTGCGATTTCGTTTGGTGTCTTTTTCCGGGAAGCTCCTTCGACCATTGCAATCATTTTATCAAAAAATGTACCTCCGGGTACGGCTGTTACCCTGATAATGAGCCAGTCGGAGACAAGACGCGTTCCGCCTGTGACGCCGTTTCTGTCGCCGCCTGATTCTCTGATTACCGGTGCGGATTCGCCCGTAATTGCACTTTCGTCAACCGATGCGGCGCCTTCGATGACTTCTCCATCCATCGGAATACTATCTCCTGCTTTTACATATACAATATCTCCTTTTTTCAACGCAGACGAAAGAACTTCCTCATAGTTGTCCGGATGTGAAGCGGATTCAATTCTTTTTGCCGTTACGTTTTTCCGTGCCTTTCTGAGGCTGTCTGCCTGCGCGCGGCCGCGGCCTTCGGCTACAGCTTCGGCAAAATTAGCGAACAATACGGTGAACCAGAGGATTACCGCTATGATAAACGTATAAGAGCCGCTTCCGTTTTTAACCGTAAGCTCCTGAATTCCGAATACAGTTGTCAGTATAGCACCGGTATATACGACAAACATTACCGGATTCCGTATCTGAACGGCAGGGGAAAGTTTAAGGAACGACTGCAGTATGCAGTCAATCGCTGTGTTTTTTATGTTTTTTTCTTTTGCTATTCTGATTTTCATACAGTACCTCTTATTTCAACACTGAAAAATAGTCTGCAAGCGGACCGAGCGCCAGCGCCGGCAGGAATGACAGCGCACCGATTATCAGAACGACGGCAAGCAGCAGTCCGGTAAAACGAACGTTGTGCGTTGCAAGTGTTCCTTCTCCGGCCGCGATCATTTTTTTTGCTGCTAAGTTCCCGGCCAGCAGAACAACAGCATACATAGGGATGAACCGTGAAAGAAGCATGATGATACCGCCGGTAACATTCGTAAAAACAGTATCCGCTGCATACCCGGCGAACGCACTTCCGTTATTTGCCGCCATTGAAGAGAACGCATACAGTACTTCGGAAAATCCGTGTGCACCGGAATTCGTGAGCCATTTTGTAACGCCCGGCCTGGTAACGGCAGCTGCCGTACCGAGCAGCGTACAGAGCAGCGGCACAAGGATGACGAGGCAGACCATCCGCATATCAAACGGTTCTATTTTTTTGCCGAGATACTCCGGCGTGCGGCCTACCATAAGCCCTGCAATAAATACGGTCATAAGGACGAATGCGAGCATACCGTACAGCCCGCTCCCCGTACCGCCGAAGACGATTTCGCCCAGCTGCATCAGAAACAGCGGCATAAAACCTCCCAGAGGAGTGAGGCTGTCGTGCATACAGTTTACAGAACCGTTCGATGCGGCTGTCGTACATGCCGCCCACAGGGATGATGCACCTATACCATGGATAACTTCCTTGCCTTCCATGTTTCCAGACATAGCCACATCGCCGTACACAGGAGCAGTAAACAGCTCTGCCGCCGTAATGGCGGCAAGTGCAGCAATAAAAAGTATGAGCATAACAGCGTACACTGATCTGCTCTGCCGTTTGTCGTTTACCGCACAGCCGAAAGAAACACAGAGTCCGGCCGGAATCAGAAGAATAGAAACTGCTTCGAGCAGATTTGAAAACTGTGTCGGATTTTCAAGCGGAAATGCCGAATTGACACCGAAAAAACCGCCGCCGTTCGTACCTAACTGTTTAATCGCAATCTGACTGGCAGCCGGTCCGAGCGGGATCGTCTGTACCGCACCTGTTTCCAACGTCAGTACAGGTCTGTACATACTCAGTGTCTGTACGACTCCCTGAGAGATAAGTAACACCGCAACAATTAAAGACAGCGGTATGAGAATATACAACGTGACCCGCGTCAGATCAACCCAGAAACTGCCGATTGTCTGTTTCTGTTTCAGAACAAGTCCACGCAACAAAGCAAAGAGCACTGCAATGCCGGTAGCTGCGGACATAAAGTTCTGTACAGTCAGACCAAGGCTTTGCGTGAAGTACGAGAGTGTCGTCTCGCCTGAATATGCCTGCCAGTTCGTATTAGACACAAAACTTGCTGCGGTATTGAATGCAAGATCCCAACTTGTTCCTGAAATTTTTTCCGGATTGAACGGAAGGTGCCCCTGCAGCATCTGAATCAGCCATAGAAAAATCAGTCCCACCGTACTGAACGTCAGTACGGCACCTCCATACTGTGCAGCGGTCATTTCCCTGTTTTTGTCAGTCCCTGATGTACGGTATATACATTCTTCTATCGGTAGCAGGATTCTGCTTAAAAAAAAGCGTCTACATGACATGACACGGTACATATACCATCCCAGCGGTATCGACAGTGCGATAATAAGTACAATATAAAGTACATCCTGCAATACAATTAATTTCATAATGAATCTCCTTTGAATAGTACATAAAGCAGATAGACTGCCAGAGCCGCAGCCGTTATCCCTGCAATCAACAGCATAAAATCCATTAAAAATCCTCCTGTGAAAATTCTGTAACGGTATTGTAAAGAAGTGGAACAGGCCATAATTTTCTGTTTTTATTTTTTTACAACGCTTCCAATATGTTTTTCGTCATAAACGATTTTATATGCAGCTTCTTCATACTCTCTTTTTTCAGGAGTATCTCCGTAATCTATCCCGTGATTACGGACGAACGAAGTAACCCTGTCGAGATTTTTGAGTGCAGGTGCATATGAACCGTCAAAAATATATGCTGCCAGATAGTACCGGCGTGCATTTTCTCTTTCACCGCGGATTTCTGCAAGAATGCCGGACAAATTCAGCATACACGCTGACAGTGGTTCCTGAGAGAAAAGAATTTTCAAATTTCTGTCCGCTTCTATCAAATCCCCTTCCTTGAGTGCATTTGTTACCGTAGCGATCAGAACTTCTGCATCTGAAGATTTTTTGTACATTTTTCTACCTCCATATGCAGCAGTATATGGCGGATTGATATAAAGAAGGTGTTAATAATCGGTGGTGAGTATAAATTTTATATATATGAGTTTACACAAAAAAAGAAACATCCGCGTAAGCAGCAGAGAAGTAAGCCTCAAATCCTCCCCCACCAGGTTGATCTTACTCGGGAGTAAGGTTCCTGGGCAGTAAAGTATCCCATTGGGCATCAGAGTGGATGAGGGGGTATCTGAGTAAATCCTGAAGACGAAAACTAACCGGATAATGATGAATATACCGGGCCACTTTCAAAACTCGTCCGGCTTTTGAGGACACTTCATCCGTCACGATTTGAACATTGCCTTTTATGACACTATCGGAAAATATTCATAAAAGGTGTTCGCCGGCAACAAAGTCTTCATATGCCTTCTGTGACACCTGTATTTTGCGGTTTAAGATTCTGATAAATCCGTCACTGCATAACTCATTAATAAGTTTACTGGTTGTTACACGGGCACTGCCGACAATGGTACTGATCTCGTACTGTGTATAATGCGTAAAAAGATTGTACCAGTTCCCTTCTTCACAGGATTTTGTATCAACGGTAGAACAGAGCAGCTGCATGATACGCTGCTTGCATGGACTGAAGACAAGATGTTCGATTTCATGCCGCAGGATAAGCATTTTTCTGGACATACAGTTCATGATAGCGGATCTGAACAACACATTCTCATTAAACAGACGGGTGTACACCGGAAACGGCAGTTTCCACAACACGGACGATTCCATTGTTTCCGATATCAACCCCGTAGGTTCATGCAGAAAGAGCGGCGTCTCACCAAAAAACCAGCGGGCACTAAGGGTATACAAGATTTTTTCTGCACCGTCTTCACCCAGAATATAATGCTTAGTTCTGCCACGGAATACATAGTAGACACCGTCCAGAGAATCTCCTAACTCCAGAAATCTCGTTTTTGGCCGGAAGGACTGTATTTTGCAATACGGCTGAATGAGAGTCTCAAGCCGTATATCCTTTGGCATCGGAACGGTATAACTGGAATTAAGGAAATGTTGCATGCTGCCCTCCCGGGACTGCAGCTATGATTTATAGGCATCCTCATGTACGCCGAGTACGGCACGCCCGCTCGGCTCATTCATATTCTTAAAAGCCGCATCCCATTCCAGCGCTTTTGCCGTAGAACAGGCAACGCTTGCTTCATGAGGGACAGTCATCGCGGCTGTAGCGGACGGGAAGAAACGTGCAAAAATTGCCCGGTAATAATATTCTTCCTTCGTTGAAGGAGTATTTTCAGGGAACCGCTTTGCCCGCGCTGCAAACTGGGCATCGGAAACCTTCTGTTCCGTTACTTTTTTCAGTGTATCAATCCAGTTATAACCGACGCCGTCGCTGAACTGTTCTTTCTGCCGCCAGACGATTTCCTTCGGAAGATACGCTTCAAAAGCCTTGCGGAGTATCCATTTTTCCATGCGCTGCTGTCCGCCAGGCTGCATGACAATCGACATTTTATCTTTAGGATTAATCCGCATGGCAACATCGATGAACTGTTTGTCGAGGAACGGAACACGGCCTTCCACACCCCATGCCATAAGCGATTTATTCGCACGCAGGCAGTCGTACAGATGCAGCTTGCTTATCTTACGGACAAGCTCTTCATGAAATTCCTTCGCATTCGGAGCTTTATGAAAATAAAGGTACCCGCCGAAAAGTTCATCGCTTCCCTCTCCGCTCAGGACCATTTTAATACCCATCGATTTTATAACCCGGGCGAGCAGAAACATCGGTGTGGAGGCCCGTACGGTCGTAATATCGTACGTTTCAATATGATAGATAACGTCCGGCAGAATATCAAGAGCTTCCTGTACGGTAAAATGGACTTCATGATGAACGGTCCCTATGTATTCGGCAGCCTTTTTTGCAGCAATCAGATCAGGAGAACCTTCAAGTCCTACAGCAAAACTGTGAAGACGCGGCCACCAGGCTTCCTGTGTACCATCAGTTTCAATACGTTTTTTTGCAAACTTCTGCGTAATGGCGGCTATTACCGACGAATCAAGCCCTCCTGAAAGCAGAACCCCATATGGTACATCACTCATCAGCTGCCTTTTTACCGCCTGCTCGAGAGCTTCACGTAATGCGGAAATATCCGACTCATTCTCCTTCACCGCGTCATAGCTTTCCCAGTCCCGGTGATACCACCGTACGGGAGCCTTGTCTTTACTGTAAAAGTAACTGCCGTTCGGGAATTCTTCTATAGTACAGCAGACTCCTTCAAGAGCCTTAAGTTCACTTGCGACATAATACCGTCCGTCAGGATCCCAGCCCTGATACAGGGGCACGATTCCTATCGGATCGCGGCCAATAAGGTACGCGTCCTTTGCCTTGTCATAGAGTGCAAACGCATAATCGCCGCACAAATCTTCAAAAAACCCGACACCCTTTTCCTGGTACAGCGGTAAAATTACTTCGCAGTCGGACTGCGTCTTGAAATTATATTTTCCTTCGAAACGTTTTCTGATATCTTTATGATTATATATCTCACCGTTTACTGCAAGGATGACATTACCGTCAGTACTTACCAGCGGCTGCTTGCCTGAAAGGGGATCGACAATGGCAAGCCGCTCATGACTGAGAATAGCATTATCCGCAGTATATACACCGGACCAGTCAGGACCACGATGACGGATTTTCCGTGACATTTCTATGACCTGCTCCCGCAGCTGCTCTTTCAATCCTTCCTCAATCGGAACAGAACCGCTGTTCAGATCAAAAGCCCCGACGAAACCGCACATAATACCCCTCCACAAAACAGGACTGTTTATGTAAAGGTGTTCTGTCTAAATGCTGCCGCATTTAGACAGAACACCTTTACCAGTATTTATTCAGTATATAACAAATATGCATTTTATGTCAACAAGATGCATATTTATGCATGACTAAAGCCGGGCATTTACAAAATCAGCAGCTGTTTCAAAACAAAACTGCACAATTATCTTTCATATGTCTTCAGGATATTTTCGGCTGTCACAGTCCTGCTCTGCCGCAGATCCATAGCCTGTTTTTCGATGTACCGGTGCGCCTGAGGTTCTGTCATATTGAGATACTGAATCAGGATACATTTTGCACGGTCGACAAGTCGTATTTCTGATATTTTTTTCTGCAGTTTCTGGTTTTCACTTTCAAGCGACAAAACCCTTTTTCTGCTTGCTGACAGTAATTTCACAGCCTGGTAAAAGAAGTCCGGACTGACAGGCTTGGGCAGCACAAATACGCCGGCATCTTCTACAACAGCATCTATATCAGTAAGCATTTCCGCCTTCACGATAAGTATTATTCCTGCGGTAGAAGATTCGCTTGCATGTAATGCCAGATCATCGCCGAATTCATCAGGAAGCGGAGAATCTATGATGATAAGATCAAAATCGCTGTCAATAAGATCACGTCGTGCTTCAGCACCATTCTGCGTAGTAACAATACGCGAAAACGTCTGCGAATTCAGCATATCTGAAATTATTTCAAGAGTAGTATTTGTATTGGATACGATCAAAACGCTATCCATAACCGGCTCAGATTTCTTCGAACGCAGGATCTTCCGAAGATTCTTTCATTTCGATATATGCGTTTATGGTCGCTTCCGGTAAAACTGAACGGATGAAATCACTCTGACGGGCCAGTTTCAGCGCCTCATGTAAACTCAGCGGCAGGGTTTCCAGCCCGGATAATTCTTCCGGCGAAGCATTGAAAAGATTTATGTCTTTCGGTGCCGCCAGTTTCCGTTTCTGCATGATACCTTCCAGTCCGGCCTGCAATATCAGCGTAAGTGCAAGGTACTGATTACAGGCAGGATCGGGAGAACGCAGTTCAAGACGTTTACGTTCACCTGTTTCTGCAGGAATACGTATAAGCTGGCTCCTGTTCTGTTTACTCCAGCTGACATATTTCGGCGCTTCATATGCGCCGAAACGCTTATAGGAATTGTTCAGCGGATTCAGGAACGCCGTAATTTCTCTTATACGGTACAGTATACCCGCAATAAACGACTGTGCGTCCTCAGGAAGGTTTTCATTATCAAAAATATTGTGTCCGTTCCGCCGCAGCGATATGTTTATATGCAGTCCGCTGCCGGCATTCCCGTCCACCGGCTTAGGCATAAAGGACGCATACAGGCCGCTTCTTGCAGCGATTGTTTTTACAACCGTTTTGAAGGTTCCGAGATTATCGGCCGCTTTCAGCAGCGTATCATATTTAAAATCGACTTCCTGCTGTCCCGGACCGGTTTCATGGTGCGACACTTCGGGAATGATATCCATCTGTATCAGCGTCAGGCAGATATCGCGGCGCACATTTTCGCCCTTATCACGGGGAGCCAGGTCACAATAGCCTGCAGTATCCTGGGGAATATATGTCGGCTCGCCTTTCTCGTCTACCTGGAAAAGGTAAAATTCGCACTCCGTACCTATAAGCGCTTCGTACCCCTGTTTTTCTGCCAGCTCCGCTGTTTTCTGCAGAATGGAGCGTGTATCGCCTTCAAAAAGCGAACCATCGGCATTCCGGACATTGCAGAAGAACCGGACGACACGTCCGTGCTGCGGCCGCCATGGAAGCACCGAAAGCGTCGCAGGATCAGGAACAATAAATAAATCGCTTTTACTTGCTTCAAGGAATCCCTTAACCGCGCTTGCGTCAAATGAAATTCCTGTTTTGAAAGCTTTTTTCAGTTCGCCCGGCTGCACTGATATGCTTTTTATAGATCCGAATATATCTGTAAAAAAAAGTTTTATAAATTTTACATCATTCTCTGCAATATACTGCAGCACTTCGCTTTCTGTATAATCCATAGGTAACCCCATAAGTTTATATATTCCGGACTTTACTCCACGGTAACGCTTTTGGCAAGATTTCTCGGCTTGTCAGGATCATTTCCGCGCAGTATCGCACAGTAATATGCAAAAAGCTGTGCCGGCACAATGGCAAGGATCGGCGAAAAAGCACTGGATACCGGAGGCAGCTGTATTATTTCATCCGCAATATCTTTAAAAGCTCCCGACGTATCCTGAGTAATCACCAGTGTTGCAGCTCCTCTGGTCTTTACTTCAACGATATTCGATCCGATTTTTTCATACAGATCCGGCTGTGTCGCAATAGCAGCAACGAGCGTTGTGGGATCGACAAGCGCAATCGGACCGTGCTTCAGTTCTCCCGCATTGAACGCTTCACTGTGCATATAGCTTACTTCTTTAAGCTTGAGTGCACTTTCAAGACAGGTTGCACTGTCAAACTGACGGCCGATATAGAAAATTTTACTTTTATTGAATTGTCTGGATGCAAATTTCTGTATAACCGCTTTTTCATCAAGCAGCAGCTGTAATTTATCAGGCAGATCCAGCAGCTCTTTGAGCAGCAGGCGGAAATCCGATTCTGCCAACGCGCCTCTCACAAGCGCTGTCTTCAAAGCAATAAGATACAGACAGGCGAGCTGGGTTGTATAAGCTTTTGTAGAGGCAACTGCAATTTCCGGACCGGCCCATGTATAGATAACAGCGTCCGCTTCGCGGGAAATGGTGGAACCGACACAGTTGGTTATTGCAATAATACGGGTTCCATGCTCTTTGGCAAGCCGCAGCGCCGCAAGCGTATCCGCTGTTTCTCCCGACTGGCTTACGGTTATAAAAATATCATTTTCAAGCAGGATAGGATTCCTGTAGCGGAACTCCGATGCAGTATCTACTTCAACCGGTATCCGTGCAAATTTTTCAAATGCATATTTTGCAACAACTCCGGCATGATATGCGGTTCCGCAGGCACAGATAACGATACGACCGGCATGTTTCCATTCGTCGCCGAATTTCACTTCATCAAACGATATATCGACAGGCTCTCCACTTCCGTTCTTTACGATGCGCGGACGAAGCGTATCCGTAAGGGCTTTCGGCTGTTCGTGTATTTCCTTGAGCATAAAATGCTCATAACCGCCTTTTTCCGCAGAAGAGACATCCCAGTCGACATGATAGGGGTCTCGTACGACTTTTTCACCATTCTCCGTAAACAGATCGACGTGATCAGTATATAATACAGCAACCTCTTTCTGATTTAGAAAATAAACCTGTCTCGTATATTCAAGCAGGGCAGGAACATCAGATGCGATAAAGTTTTCTCCCGTCCCCAGACCAACGACAAGAGGACAATCCTTACGGGCAGCAATAATTCTGTCAGGATAATCCCGGCATATAACACCAAGTGCATAGGACCCTTCCAGCCGTGCAAGAGTCTGCAGTACAGCCTGGAAAATATCACCGGACTCTTCATAGTAATAATTTATAAGGTGCGCGATAACTTCCGTATCTGTCTGGCTGCGGAAAACGACGCCCTGAGCCTGCAGCCATTCTTTCAATCTGGCATAATTTTCAATAATTCCGTTATGGACAACTGCAATACTTCCGGAGACATTCGTCTGCGGGTGAGCGTTTATGTCACTGGGCTCTCCATGGGTAGCCCAGCGCGTATGTCCGATTCCCAGAGAACCCCTGATCGTTTCATGGGCAATCCGCTCTTCGAGAACCTTTAAAGCTCCCTTTGCTTTACGGACAAGAATATCTTCTCCGGTAAAAACAGCAATACCTGCAGAATCATAACCTCTGTATTCGAGTTTTTTAAGAGAATTTATCAGAACCGGCGTAGCTTCTCTGCTGCCCACATACCCGACAATGCCGCACATATAGCTCTCCTGTTACTCTGTATTTTATACAATCGCATCCAGTGCTGCAACTACATCCTGGTCATAAAAATCAGGCTGCTGCTTAAGTGTATCGATGGCCGTTTCCTTATCAGCTATTGCACGATAATTCCTGCGGCTTGAAAGCGATACATATGTTTCCGCCACACGGATAAGTCTGGCTATTTCAGGGATGTCTTCACCGGAAAGTCCTTCCGGATACCCGCTGCCGTCCATATTGGCATGATGCTTTTCTGCTGCATCCATAAAAATATCCCGGTATCTGCCGGATACGAACTGCAGATAATCTCCTGCGAGATTTACATGTTTGCGGAGATCCATCCGCTGATTATCGCTGAGATTGTCAGCAGCAAGAAGTTTTTCATCTATACCGAAAAAACCTGCATCATATACCATCGCTGCGCAAAAATATATGAGGGCCTTCTGCGGCTGCACGCCGAGACGTACCGCCATTTTATATACCAGTTCGCTTACATTTTTCGAATTATTTTTCCGGCGTGTTATCTGGTCTATCTTTGAACCAAGATCTTCACACTTTATTGCCAGTTCCTGAACTTCCCGTTTTTCCTCGTCGCTCTGTTCCGGTTCCGGTAAAGCGTCTACACCCCACCGGGAACTTCCGGCTGATTTTATACCGTTCCCCCAAAGATCGGTAACACCGCCGAGCTTGAGCAGATTACTGCCGGTACTGTTCTGCATTGCAGCGATCATTTTAAGTGTCGCTTCAAGCTGTTCATGCTGCCGTCTGCTGCTGTGGACTGCAAGCCGGATAACAAACAAAATGACAAGAAACACCAGAAGGAGTGTTCCGGCAATAATAAAAACAGCAAGCGTAATGATCCTGACAGAGTCCTTTGTTTGCTTTGCCGTCTCCGAAAGCCCCGTTCCCAGCGTACCGATACTGCTGTCAAGTTTCTGGATCAGCTTGTCCTGTTCTTCCCTGCGTGCAGTAAGATCTTCCTGATGCATACGTACCGTTTCTTCATGCTGCGCATTTTCTTTTGCTTCCTGTTTCTCCGAAATTTCCCGTTCCTGATTTTCCGAAATCTGCCTGATAAGGCTGTTTATGGATGAGTTCGCTACCTGAGGATATTCAGCAAGTCTGTCTTTTATATCAGGCAGCGCACCATAATCAGAAGCATCTTTTATAATTTTAAGCCGTGCAGCATATATCGTCTGAGCCATAAGAATTACATTATCGGGAATCACTCCATTTTTATTCAGCTGAAGGGCTTTGTTGACATCCTTAAATGCCTCTGCAATTTTCCCGGTCGAATAATCTTCATTTGCCTTATTGAGGAATCGGCCCGTAAGAGAATCCGTATCTGCAAAAACAAGTATGGCAGCCATACAAAACAACGTGCATACGATAAAAAACTTTTTATTCTGTAACATTTCCTACTCCAAACGCAAGAACAGTACGTACACGATTTTCTGTACCGCCGTCCCGTATAAATAGTGTGTCTCTGACTCCTACATCAAATCCGATCCGGATTTTTTCAAGATCGGCTACAGGTATACGGACAAGAATACCTGCAGCCATTGCCGATTTTAAATCGTCATAGGCAAAATGCCCGAAATAATAATCATAGCTGGCCTTGAACTGAAGGCCTCCGAATGTAATATTTTCAATGTCTATTCCTGCAAGCGGTGTGATAAACGTATCAAGGACCTTGTTTTTTTCTGAACCGGCTGTAGTAACATATGATGCAGCCCCCATCCGGAAAAACAGCCTGTCGCTCAGACTGCTGAAAGCTATTTTCGGAACAATTGTATATGAGGAAAGAATTGTGTCATCACTGTTTGACAGGGTTGCCATCAGGAACTCTACTGTTCCCTCTGCACCGACAGCAATCTGGTCAGTCTGATACACAAGCGATGCTTCAGATGTAATACCATATCTTGCACTTGTATAATTTTCAGAGCTTACATTGATCATGGAAATGTCCGCCATACCAAAATCAGCCTGCCACGACAGGCTGGAATAACGGGATTCATTTTCCCTGACATACACAGATTTTCCGGAAGAGGTAGGGACTGCCTGATATTTTGATTGTACCTGTTCAAGCAGTTTTTTCCGCTCCAGTGCAATCCGTACTTCTTCAGCTTCCTTTTTACGTTCCTGTGCTTCTTCTTCAGCCTTTCGTCTTGCAATCCCGTCGTCTATAACGGAGTACATAGCTATGGCGTCCGTATTATCCATATTATTATCGATAACCACAAGGCAGGCAGTCCGTGCAAATTCAAAATCTCCGGCAATGACAAGCTGTCTGATTTTTTTCATGATATAATTTTCACATAAAACATATCCGGGGGAATCTTTATTCCGGAAAAGTTGCTCTGTAAGTTTTTCTTCAGATTTTTCAGAAAAAGCAGCATCTATCAGGGAATAACTCTCAGAAAGATCCGCGTGCTGCGGATATACCGGTACCGGAAAAAGAAAGGCCAGTACTTCAAGAAATAAAATTATTTTAAACAGATTTCTTTTAGGCATCCAAACCTTCACCTGTACAAAATATCTTAACATATTAAAGTGAAATATGTCAAATTACGGTCTGTTCAGGAAATACATACGCTATTTCCCGACACAAAAATGAGAAAATATGCTGTCAAGGATATCATCCGGAGTTACGTCACCAGTCACTTCGCCAAGACAGTCAAGGGCATCTTCAAGATCCTGAACTGTTGCATCAAGCGTGAAGTCCCCCTCCGCGCTTTTCAGAGCGTGGCGTACACAGTCAAGCGCTTCCCTGACAGCAGCTTCCTGCCTTGCAGAGCCGAGGCCGGCCTGTTCCCGTTCCGGTGCGTCTGATGAAACAAGCTGCTGCTTAACCATATCAGCAAGCTGCTTCAGACCGTATCCCGTTTTCGCACTGACACAAACAGAACCTTTCAGCAACGCTATCTTCTGCTGTATATCAGACGGCAGTACCGAGTGCATTGCCGGAGTAAATCTGTCGCATTTACTCCATACAAGAAGCACTGGAACATTACATGACAAAAGGAAACCGGTATCTTCAGCATCAAGTCCGGTCATTGGATCAACAAGATACAACAGGATGTCTGCATCCTTTGAGAGATCCCGCGTCCGTTCGACACCGTTTCTTTCTATTATATCGTCTGTTTCACGCAGCCCGGCTGTATCAAAGAGTCTTACCGGAATACCATCAAAGCCTGCCCAGCATTCAAGCCAGTCACGTGTCGTTCCGGCTATTTCGGATACGATGGCTCTGTCTTCCTTCAGAATGGCATTAAACAGGCTGGACTTACCCGCATTGGTTTTACCGCAAAGCACAACACGCACACCATCCTGGTAAAGTTTTTCACTTTTCCATGAATCTGCAAGCGTACTGAGCGCACTTGCAGCCTGTTCCAGTTTTGTATGATCAAACGCATCTGCAATAGTTTCCTCATCTTCGGGATATTCAATTTCAACTTCAACAGCTGCAAGCGTATCTACAATCATTTTTTTTATACTGTTTATTTCATCAAAAAGATCGCCGGCAAGGCGACCTGCAGCACGCCCCCGGGATACATCGGTACGGCTGTCGATAATTTCGCGTACTGCCTCAGCCTTCGTCAAATCCGTCTTTCCGTTTATATATGCCCGAAAAGTAAATTCTCCCTTCTGAGCCGGACGGAAACCATTTGCAAGAAACAGATTATAAAGGGCCGACACTACAGCGGTACCGCCGTGACAGCTTATTTCTACCATATCCTCACCGGTAAAACTTTTCGGAGCCCGGTATACTCCGGCAACGACTTCATCTATCCGATTCCGTTTACCACCGTTAGTCTGAAAACCAGGTGTTTCTATCCATCCGTACACAAGTGTGTTCCCGGGAGCTTCAAGTAAAGCCCTGGGCCGGGAAAAAAGACGGGAAACGAGTTCTATGCAGTTTTTACCTGAAGTCCGTATAATACCCAGTGCAGCCGGAGCAAGCGCAGTTGCAACAGCAGCAATAGGTTCTTCTGGAGTATATCCGTTTGTATCCATAACCTTTACCTTATGTTTCCAGAAAAACACTGATTAAGTTATCAGATTTTAATCAGCGTCCGTTTGGTATCAGACAATTTCTTCCAGTATTTCTATCGTTCTCGGATCATATATACCATCGCGTCTCTTCAGTTCGCAGATAGCAGAATCCCTGTCCATTATGGAATGATAAACGCGCCGATTTATAAGCGATATATAACTTTCAGCCGTATGGATCATCCGTGCAACAGGAGGAATTTCCCTGTCGCTGATTCCGTCCATATATCCGCTGCCATCAAGATTTTCATGATGATACACAGCAGCATCGAGAAATACCGGTAAAAATTTTTCCGGAACAAAATCAAAATATTTCTGTGCCTGACGTACATGGTCGCGTATCCGGTAACGTTCCTTTACAGTCAGATGCTCGGCCTCAAAAATTCTGCTGCCAATGGAAAGAAAACCGGCATCATATACCATAGCGGAACAAAAATAGACAAGCGCGGTTCCCTCGCTGACATGGAATTTTTCTGCCATTTTATAAACAAGTTCGCTTACCTTACGCGAATTATTTTTCCGGCCTGTAACACGGTCTATCCGGGAACCAAGGGAACTGCATTCCTTTTCAAGATCAAGAAAGTCCTGCATTTGCCCGATATCGCATATTTCCTTAATCCTGCAGGAGCCTTCTGGCGATTTCAAGACAGGGAAATCACGGTCCTCATGCTTTTCACTATGATCCCGGTTTAAGAGTGCCACCACATTCATCATCACTGCAAAATGTGCAGCGGTCTTTCGTCTCTTAACATAGTTTACCAGAACCAGAATAATTAAAACAAAAACACCGAAAAGAAAAACTATTCCGACTACCAGTATTGCTGCCTGAACAATATAACTGCGCCGCTCCGCTTTCAGGGATTCCTGTTCCTGCCTGATTTCTTCAAAAGTCCTGTAACCATTAATTGCAGAAAGGAGTTCAGACTGCAGTTTTGTTGAATCAAGAAGCTGCTGATTATACCTCATCCATGCAGAATTATTAAGCGAACCTGCCGCTTTATTCTGTCTGCCTCTGATATCGGTCTGTTTCAGCTGATATATCTGGTCGATACGTTTTCTGATCTGTCCGTCTACCCTGAACGGATGCAGTTTGAGAGACTGACTTAACAACGTGAATGACTCATAATTCCCCGTTTTCAGTATTTCATCAAGCCAGGCACCATAAGCTGCTTCCCCCATAAGCCTGACATTTTCAGGAATGTCACCGGATTCAGCATAGACATCAATAACAGTATTTACCTTTTCCACTGCCTTGCTGTATTTTCCATCAAGATACAGAAGATTGGCCTCATTCAGAAGCCTGTCGGCAGAGGATATGCTGTCGCCGGCAGCATACATCCCTGCAAAGCAACAGAACAACAGGACAACGGAACTAAAAAACTTTTTCATACATCGTTATCTTTTGAATAATCCCTGCACCGAAAAAGTATGACTTCCTGATGCCGGCAGCACTTCAGGATATCCATATTTCCCGGAAAGGCTCTGGAGTGCCGAAATATGTACTTGTTCCAGGGGGCCGCTTTCAATTCCGCCACCGTTACTGAAAGCAGGTTTCCTGAACCTGGTATCTGCTTCCATTGCCTTTCCCGTATACAGCGAATTACCTATATCGGGTAAAATTGTATCATAATTTCCGAGATTGTTCCAATACATATACCCGCGGTTTAAACCGTCGCGTATTCCGAAAATTTCCTTCTGGACATAGTCGGTTCCATAATATTGCTTGTCGTAAGTTACGTTCAGATTAAAAGCCTGTACCCAGGGACGGACAACGATGCGGTTACGACCGATGACTGTCGTACGGTATGTCCCGTAAAAATAAATACGGTAAGGTCTGTCAGGGTAGGGAGCATAATTCATAAATGTCTGTTCAAAATGGCTTGGATAATACATGGGGGAAATAACGTCGACATATCTTGAAAGCATTTCCACATCCTGCCCGGTCCGGGCACCGCTGCGGTACCAGCCGTTCGCACCGTAGATATCGATACCGAGAGGCGCATGTATATTCTGCCGGGCATAAGAAAGAAATGATACGAGCGCGCTTTCCTTGTCCATCCCTTTTTCGCACCAGCGGAATTCAGCATTTTTCAGATTATAGCCATCCGTCGGAAAGCGTATATAATCAAACTGTATTTCATCAAATCCGCGTTCTATAAGTTCTTTTGCAATAGCCGTATTATATTCCCAGACTTCAGGAGAATAAGGATCCACCCAGTTTTCATCATAATACACGGTTTTCTTGCCTGTAACAGCTCCAGATGCATCGGTTATATCATCGTATCTCTTGATACCGGTCCACGGAATATTTCTGGCGGAATCCCATACTGCATATTTACCGTTTTCATATTTTGAGAGATTTCTGTCTTTAAATACTACAATACGCGCAATAAGATATACGTTATCCTTTTTAAAACCGGAAATAAACTGATCAAGACTCGTAGCATACTGGCTTACCGTTCCCTTTTTCATTACCAGCGGGTCGCGCGAATCATACCGGAGAAGGCCGTAATCATCTTTCATATCAATGACAAGACTGTTCAACCGGTTATCTTTTATGATCTTCCGGAATCTGTCGATTCCCTGTGTACCGAGCTGGCTGCGGACCTGATATGCCGGGACATAAAGACTTTTACGATCGTTTATTTTATCACTGTACTTTGAAACGGCTTTCCCGGAATCGAGCATCCATAATTCATTTAAGATAAATCCGCTGCCAAAACCGCTCAGAGACTGCGGAATCCATGCGGCATTGACAAGACGACCGGCAAGTAACAGTTTCTGTCGCCATAGGGAAAGATTTGCCGGCGCTCCCGGACTCCTATTATCTTTAAAATCATAAGAGCCCACCGAACCGGGAGATACAAACAGGAGGGCATTTTCAACCCTCGTAAGTGCATCGATCGTATCACTCGGTTCTGTTCCCGTATAGACACATTCTGCACGCTTTGCGGACCAGTTGAAGCGGTACAGGCACGGAAGGAATGTCTGGGAAATATACAGTTCCACATATTGAGTATTATCCGCTGCCGTCCGTAATACAGGAAGTATATCGGAAATTTCATCCGGAGTAGTCAATGATGGCATAATTTTAAAACCGGCAGACACATCCGTCCACGCCGCATTCGGCTTGCCGGGTATAATATATGAAAATCCGAAAATAGCATGGGACATAAAAACGACAAGTTCAGATCCCTCTTCCGGACTACCGTTTGCAGAAACACAGGGCATGTCCGCAACAGCGACAGCTTTTATCCCCGGGGTAGCCCTGCTCATAGAGCCGAGTGATTTCCATGTATGCGCTCCGTCGTATGAAATATATACAGCGTCCTTCGTCGCAGTGACAAGCTCAAGCGGATTCGAAGGGTTCGCACAGATATCCTTTAGATCCTGAACTTCTTCATCGAAGGTAATCTGTCTGCCATCGTAGTGCTCGACCGTAAGCGCAGGCAGCCCGGTATTCCGCAGCTCAAATGAAGAAAGATCACTGCTGGCAAGAATTCCTTCAGAAGTGATGAAATACCATTGTTCTCCCCTGCTGCCGCCGGTTCTGGTTACCTCAGTACGGAGAATCTGCCTGACCTTCCCCCCCTGCCAGAGCGGCACCAGTGTATTTGTGCCTGCATTGCGAAAAAGCCCCTCGTCAGTAGCGACAAGCATATCCTGTGTTCCGATATCCACAACCTGCCCTGCAGAAACGACCGCCGGCAGTTTATATAATGGTTTTCTGACAGGTTCCTGTGCAGCGGCAGGCCCTCTCATACATAAGGCAAGAAGAATAAGTACAATCGTCATATTCTGAGTATCGGTTTATTTTTACCTGTTTTTTAGTGTTTCCCGTATAACATAAAAACATTTTTTATGCACAATCCAATAACTGCAGCTCCTTGTAATACAGCGCTTCAAAAATATGAAGAATCAACTGTAAAATACTAACGGGCTTTTTGCAATATGATTCATCTAGTATTCTCTTTCTGAACACGGGTCACCGCCAGGGAAGCAAAATGAACGAAACCGGCCAGCAGTATCATGAACGCATAGACGATACACAACAGCATATTTCCAGACATACCATTAAGATATACCGACAATCCGGCACATACACACAGAAGGCCCTGAGTTGCGCACAGTAATATCAATATCTGACAACGAGAACAGCCTATATTCTGTAATTCATGATCCAGAAGAAAAAGGCTGGCTGAAGAAAAAGAACGATGTTGCCGCATACAGCGCCAGAGGACTGACAACGTATTCAGGACAGGAATGGAAACAAGTATCAGGAGTAAGAAAAACTTGTTGTATTCAGAACGTCCTGACGACCCGGCAATGGGAATAACTGCGATCATAAATCCCAGAAACTGGCTGCCTGAATTTCCCAGAGTAATTTTTACAGGATTAAAATTATACACGAGTACGCCGGCCACAGAAGCTGCAAGAACAAAGCAAAGCATTTCTAGCGGATATATAGACCGGTAATAAACAGCGCCAAGGAAAAGCAGTATCAGTACGGAAAGAACTCCGCACTGTCCATCGGTACCGTCTAAGAGATTAAATGCATTGGTACAGCCGAATATCCAGAGGAAAGACAGGCCTGCGCTTTCAATCCGTGTCAGATGAATACTATATATTTCCATAAAACCGTATCCGCTCAATACGGTGATAAGCGCAGGTACGGCCCGAAACAACAGTTTTATTTTTCCAGGCAATACGGCAATATCGCCGGCAAGACCGACAAGAAAGATAATACAACCGGAGACAACCAATGGTAAAAACTTTTCTGCGAAAGCGGAACCTGTCATAAAGCTATAAGCTGTAACTGCGGTACAGAATCCGGTGACAACGCCTATACTCCCCGGACATATCATATATCGGATATATGATGCATATTCAGTAACAGGATCATAAAGATCCTGTAGTCGTGAAAACCATACGAGCAATTTCACACTGCACACACTGACCAGAAAAGAAATCATCGGTAACATAATATTTTTCATATACTTATTCACATAAGGGCAACTTCTGTCAGATCATACATTTACCGTGTCACTGCATAGATTGTAACTATCGTTGCAATTGATGAAAGAACAGTTGTCAGAACGGGAGAATATTTACTGAAATAAAAAGTAAATGAATTGGTCTGAGCAAGTATATTTGTTTCAGGAGTTACAGGGTCTGTTTTTTTTAACCTGCGTCCGTTTACGTCTGTAATAACAATAGCACTGTGTGCGTTTTTTTCAGACGAAAAACCACCGGCAAGTCCTATATAATATGAAAAATCCCGGTCCGGTATATAAGGATACCGACCAGGAGTTTCAACCGCACCGGAAACTGTAACAAAATACTGGCGAAATGGAACCATCAGCGTATCATCAGGATACACAATTTCTGTTGTATAGTAAGATGCGTCGTACAGGATCCTGTTCATATTGAGCGGAAATGTTTTTCCGTTCCTGATTATATATGCGTGTTCCGTATCTGAAACTGCGGAAAACATGCTTTTCTGCTCACGTACCAGCGATGCATAGTTTTCACCTGTTGTAAACATAACAGCTTTGCGCGTAGATCCCTCCGGGGTAGTTCCCCCTGATGCATATAAAGCGCCTTCCATAAACATAACCGGTTTCAAATCTGTATAAAATGGAATCGTAACGGCATCATAATTGAGCAGCCGGTAATCATCGTCTATGGCAGACTGCAACAGATACTGTTTTTCCCCTGATGGAAAATCCTTATTAAGACCTCTGACCAGTTCCATACGGCTGGTATCTGCCTGATCTGCCAGTCCGCCGGAGTACATCCTGACAAGTGCTTTCAGATTTTCACCTTCGAGAAGTTCGTACATACCGGGACGTTCAACAGCACCGCTGATCGTTACTTTCCGCTCAGCTCTTCCGATTGTTATTACATCATCCGGCCTGACATACGGATTCTGGGAAAGATCGCCGAAGCGTTCTGCTTTAAAAAGATCATATACATGAAGGACACCTGATGACGATGTTATCGTTATATTACGGACCGACGAATACTCTGTCTGTGTACCGGCAATAACTGAGGAAAGTCTTGTCAATGCCCATGCATCCCTGATTTCCGTCTGCTGCACCTCACCCTTAACACAGATTTTGAATACCGCAGGTGATGATAGTATGAACTGTACCCCGCTCAAAGGGTAATTTCTGGTTACAATTTCTTCTACTTCTTTCTTCAGCTGAAGGAACGTCCTGTTTGCAGCATCAATTACAGCAAGATTCGCGACCCTGATTCTGTACGTTGTATCAACTGCAATCGTATAGGTAACAGGTTCCGGGCCTGCAGCAAATGCAAGTATATATATATCCCCAGCTGTCACGGGATAATCCGGAGAAGACATGGCCAGCTGGGGCGAAGGTGTCAACACAGTAGGTCCTGTACCGGACTTTTTTACAGGTGTTGTATCTCTGGAAACAGAAGCCGCATCGGGAAAAGCGGTTATAGCTGGCGACATTTTTTTATTTGAAACACCGGTAAAGAAGTTTTCGGAATTCTGTGCCTGTATTAATGGTATACAGATCAGAAATATAAGCGGCAAACACAAACGGGTATTAGTTTTCACAGTCAGTTCTCCTTCTCCCGGAAATCTTTGCCATTGCCACAGGATCTTTCCTGATGTTATCAAATGTATTAAACATAAAAGCCATAAATACGGACATAAAAAATGCTGCAAAGATGACGATAATACATACACTGCTCCGGGATGGTCCCGATTTACGTTCCGGTATTTCAGCGCGTTCAATAACCTGAAAAACAGGTGTTTCACTTTCCATTTGAATTTTAGTCATTTCAAGTTGTGTTTTAAGCTGTGTATAGACATTCTGTTGGGCGGAAAGTTCCAGCTTGTATATAGATGTATCCAGCATAATCGAAGGTACTGATCCAGGTATACCGCCGCTGGAAACTGATTTTTCAAGATTCCCGATTTTCTTCTGCAATCCTACAATTGCATTGTAGGTTGATTCAATACTGTCTTCAAGATTTTTTTTCTTGAGAAGGTTCTTATCGACCCCAAAATCAAAAAACCTCTGTTCCAGATAGCTTACGGCAAAGTTTACGACCGACTGTGCAAATCCGGGATCGCTATCGGTAAATTTAATGGTAAAGATTCCCGACTCCTGGTCATATCCGGCACTAAGTTTATGTTTCAGAATATTCCGGCACGAAGTCCGGGGAAACTCCTTTATTTTGTAATGACGGACAAGATCAAACTTATCCGTCAAAGCATCAAAAAATGTATCAGTACCAGCCAGATATCCGGCAAGAGAACTGTAAGAAGGTCCCGCAGACGCAGAAAGTCCTGCCATTCCTGCAAGAGATCCCAATTTACTTGAACTGATCATTGAAGAAATGCTGTCTCCGGAAGATGAATCGTTTATAAGCATCAGGGCTTTAGGTGTATATTCATCAGGCAACGGCGATTTATCCGGTGGCAGTAATAATGAAACGATACAAAAACAGACGACACCTGCAGCGGATATTGCTGTCAGCGCAATTATTAACCATCTATACCGGACAAGAACTGAAAAAAGAT
>DCFS01000169.1:27444-29806 GCA_002319875.1 Treponema sp. UBA1798
TCTTTTTCTTCGACACCGTCTGACTGCTGTAAAGTTTCCATAATAATAACCACTAAAATCCTTGATGAATTGGCATGAATAATAGCAGAGTCATAAAAATTACATACATGACTACTTCATTACTCTTATTACCAAATTATACATATTATATACTTTAGAAGACATAATATCAATAAAATACCGGTTTAAAAAGGGTAATTATTACCATAAAAGGTGTTTTTAGTATATAAAAAATGACTCATAATTTAAAGTAATGAAACAGAACAGACAGTTTGCTCCACCAAAGAATCTCTGCATCCCGGAAATTTTCGGAAACAATGTCAGAAAATATCGTAAAAATTCAGGTTACACACAGGAACAGTTGGCAGAAAAACTTGAAATTACTCAAAAGCATCTGTCGATTATTGAGACCGGTATTCAGTTTGTATCTGCCAGTCTCCTGGGAAAGATAGTATCTGTATTACAGGTACAGCCTGCGGCGTTATTCGAATATGAAGTTCCCGATGTAAAGAACGATATGTATGATGCTATCTGTTCCTATATAGACACCAGGCTCGACGAATATTACAGACGGATAAAAAAAGATATTACAGATCTTCAGAAATAGGGTGTACATGCACCGGCGAATATGAATATATCAGCGCGAATCAAATCCCGGCGTATTCTTTATCCGGGCGGGCTGAAAATTGTTCCACAAGCCACCGGACGATTCCGCTGCCGGCAAAAACAGGAACATCCTTAGCGTACAGACGTCCTGAATAGGCGACGTGCGGAAAGGCTACAAAACAGATACCTGTATCTCCGGGAAGAATCCGGCGGTATACAGGATCGGCGATAACCGTACCAGCCGTTTTCAATAAAATTCCGATATCTTCTTCTTCGTCGGTACGCACATCTTCTTTTTCAAGCGCACCTGCATCCTCTTCAACCGGACAGATAATGCGGACATCACGGATACCGAAATCCAGTCTGAGGCACCGGCGCAGCGATGCCGCGAACACCGGTTCTCCGATAATCCATACCGGTTCTCTGACGGAAATGGAAGGTACGCCAGTCCTGCTAAAAAAAAAACCGGAATCACGGCCGGAATCTACATCGACACTGGCAGCGGTCAGACTGCAGGTACCGGCGGCGTGCCGTATCAAATCAAGCAGCCCCGCAGAAGGGCGTATACCGAACGGAATGCCGGTGACATACGGTGTTCCGTACAGCGCGTTCAACTCTTTCGCAGCAGGAAGTCCGAGTGCGGAAACGACAACATTGACATCGGCACTGCCCGAACAGGCAAGCTGTTCAAGCGTACTTCCCATAGCCCATGTGCTCACCACCGTACAACCGTTCCGGGTAAAGAAAGCGCGGAGAGCTTCGACAGTTCCGGTAACGGAAAAATCAAGCGGCGTTACTCCGATCAGGTTGATTCTGATATTGGTATACGGTCCGGAGCGCCCTGTGTCTGCAGCAGGAACAGGACAGAAGCGCCGGGCAATTTCCGCCAGAGCTGCACCGCCGCCGCGGATGTATGTATGCATACCGCTTGTTTTTATTCCGAATGACGGAATACCGGTCCTTTTTTCCACGACATGCGCAATGCCCTTGAAATCCGTTCCCATAATCAAAGGTACCGGTGAGCCGCACAAGGCTATAAACTTCGGATGTTCAGCTGCTGCCACTTCGCAGATATCATCGATCAGTTTTTCATCGTTGCCGAGAACCGCATCCGACTCGCATAGTCCGGAAACATATATAAGACTGTTCATATCGAACCAGCGGGGTTCATCGTGCGTATTGTATGTGGAATTGCAGCCTGACGCGTCGTGCATAACCGTCAGGCCCCCCAGTTCATACAGCGAGGAACAAATGCCGAACAGATCGGCCGAATAGTTCATCAGTACACGCGATACCTGTTTCATGCACAGCACCCCCATGCCTTTATCTGGATAATCGATTTCATATCGCGTTCCGTTTCTGCAGCATCTGCCATCATGCCGGCAAGCCGGCAGATGCCGTCGAATCCGTACAGATCACCGTTTTCAATCAGATTTACAAAACGGCTGGTTCCCGTAAAGTATGCAGCTTTCTGACCGATAGCGAGCAGTTGCCCGCCGTATTCCGCCGCTTCGCTGCGCGAAACCGTACGGCAGCGGAAATTGATCGTCGCATGAACAGGCAGCTCAGGAGTATAATCCTGCAGCCAGCGTAATGCAGATTCTTCTCCCGGCAGAAGCGCATCCGTATACACACGGATTACGTTAAATCCGTGTGACAGAAGCAGTGCGGCAAGGCCGAGCGGACGGTTCGTTGCCGTATAGTCGATTGCGACAGGCATATCGCCGATAATCCGGTGAGTGCGTGCGAGTGCCTC
>DCFS01000012.1:0-1463 GCA_002319875.1 Treponema sp. UBA1798
AAGGCTTGTGATATTCTTGCAAAAGTTCCCACAAAAGAATCAAAAAGCACTCTCGTTAAAATAGCTCTTGCAGACAGTGAACCCATGGTACTGGCGGCAGCAGTAAGATCTCTGGGAGAAATCGGTATAAATGACAATGATGAAGTTGTAAATGTTATTGCTTTTGCAAACCGGCGTAATGAAGCACTTAACCCAACAAGCAGTCTTGCCCTTGAAGTTCTGATTGCCTACGAAAAACTGGCCCCGACGGTTCAGGATAGAAAAGCAATGCTGGAGTCCATCAGCAAAATTGCAACAGATTATCATTATGTAACACCGGTCAGAACAAGAGCTATGGCTTTATTAAAGAAATTATCAGCTGATAAAGGGACAACAAAAAATTAAGTCTGTAATATAAAAACAAAAAGCTGTCTGCAAAGCAGACAGCTTTTTTATAGTGAGAGATGCGGGATTCGAACCCGCCACCTTCAGCTCCGGAGGCTGACGCTCTATCCATATGAGCTAATCTCCCAAGTGGAATAAAACATATAGTGATTTTGTAAAAAAGTCAAGCAAAGGATACCTATGGAACCTATTATTTTAGCCTCTTCGTCACCTCGGCGACAGGAAATTCTGAAATTACTGCATATTCCTTATCAGGTTGTAATGCCTAATGTCGATGAAGCGACTGACGGCAGTACAAGTATTGATAAAGTCCCCGAAATTCTCGCAAAACGTAAAGTAGAAGCTGTTGTACATATGCTTCCACCCAAGCAGGAAATCCCATGGGTTCTTGGAGCTGACACCATTGTCTCCCTTGACGACAAAATCTACGGGAAACCGTCCGGACAGGATCAGGCAGTAGCATATCTGAAAACCTTACAAGGTCGGACCCACAGAGTCATCACTTCCATTGCACTTTTCAATGGAAGAAAGCATATTATTACAACCCGGACCAGTATTACCAGTGTTACATTCAATTCTATGACGGATGCCGAAATAGAATGGTTTGCAAGTACCGGCGACTGGCATGGAGCTGCAGGCGGCTACCGAATACAGGGACTGGCATCCTGTTTTATACAAAAAATAGAAGGAACAAACAGCTGTGTTGTAGGCTTGCCTATTTTTGAACTTTATGATATTTTAAAATCACAGGGTTATTCAATTCTTGATTAATCCTGCCGGAATTTACACAGGCCGTAGGCTTTAGTATAAATTTACGATCTTCCGTACTTAAGAAATCAGTTTTTTAAGCATCGAGAAACAGAGTTAGGTGGCATAGCTGGTTAACAGAATATGCCGGTGAAGGAGTTACTCATGGCAGTTGTAACCATGAAAAGTCTGCTTGAATCTGGTGTACATTTTGGTCATCAGGTAAAACGTTGGGATCCCCGTATGAAAAAGTATATCTTTGCGCAACGCAACGGGATTCATATCATTGATCTTCAGAAAACCATCACTGCAATAAAAGACAGTTATGATGT
>DCFS01000012.1:1816-13544 GCA_002319875.1 Treponema sp. UBA1798
CGATGTGGTATGTATTATGTAAATAACCGCTGGCTTGGCGGTATGCTTACTAATTTTTCAACCATTAAAAAATCGCTTCAACGCCTGAAAAAAATTGAAAAAATGGAAATAGACGGGACCTTTGACAATCTGACAAAAAAAGAAGTCTCCGCGCTGCAGAAAGAAAAAGCAAAGCTTGAAAAAAATCTCGGCGGTATCAAGGAAATGAAAGATCTGCCAGGTGCCATATTCATTATAGATACACATAAAGAGCAGATTGCAGTTGCAGAAGCCCGTCGTATGAGAATCCCTATTATAGCTGTCGTCGATACGAACTGTAATCCTGAAGGAATCGACTACCCTATTCCGGGTAACGATGATGCTATTCGGGCAATTTCTCTATTTACATCGATTATTGCAAATGCCGTCATTGAAGCTGATAATGATACAGGCCTCAAAATCATTGAAACACTTAACGATGATGAGGAAAATGTGCAAACTGATGCTGCCGTCAAGGCTGATGATGTCGAAATAGATGACTACAGTAATTACGAGCCGACAGAACAGAAAGAAGAAGACATTGAAGCTGATGAAAAAGCCAGCAAGGAAGACGAACAGCTGGTTGACGAAGACAGATTGTATAAATAACCAACGGAGTATCCAATTATGGAAATAAAAGCATCAGATGTAAAAGCCCTGCGCGAAAAGACCGGTGCAGGTATGATGGAATGCAAAAAAGCGCTTGAACAGACTAACGGAAATTCCGCAGAGGCTGAAAAACTGCTCAAAGAAAAAGGGCTTGCTGCCGTAGCCAAGAGGGCTGATCGGGCAACTGCCGAAGGCCGTATCTTCGTTAAGCAGCAGAATAATAAAATTGCAATGGTTGAAGTTACCTGTGAAACAGATTTCGTTGCCAACAATGCCGATTTTATTGCACTTGGTGCAAAATTGCTTGATGTTACCTTTGAAAAAGGGTATACAAAGGTTGAAAAAGAACATAGTGATATGCTGCTCGAGCTCGCAACAAAAATTCGTGAAAATATGTCCGTCCGCCGTTTGTGCGTTATTGATATACCTGCCTGCGGTGTTGCAGCTTCATATGTTCACAGTGATCATAAAACCGGTGCTATTGTTGTGATAAATGGTTCCACGGATGGCAAAGTTAAACAGTTTGCTTACGATTGCTGTCTTCATATGGCAGCTTTTACGCCAACATACATCACCCAATCCGAAGTCCCTCAATCATATATTGATGAACAGACTGAAATTTTTAAAGCACAGATCGATCAGGATGAAAAGATGAAAGACAAACCGGAAAATGTCAGAACCGGAATTCTGAAAGGAAAAATCAGTAAGCATCTTGCTGAGGTTTGTTTTGTCGATCAGATGTTTGTAAAGGATGATAAAAAAACTGTCACTGCAAAACTTGCAGAAACAGGTAAAGAGACGGGAGCCTCCCTGTCTTTCGGCAAGATTGTTCTCTACGTACTTGGTAAATAGGTCCGAATAATATTACGGTCTGTCAGGCAGACCGTAATATTTATAGCGATAAATGTTACTTTACAGGAGAATAGTATGGAAAACGATATTTGTACGGAACGCATGGAAAAGACCATTGTTTCTTTTAAAGAAACGCTGAACGGTATACGCACAGGCCGTGCATCAGCTGCTATATTCGATAAAGTACGGGTAAATTATTATGGTGCAAAATCTCCACTCAGTCAGGTAGCAACAGTTTCAATTCCCGAAGCACGACTAATAGTTATACAACCATTTGATAAATCACTTATCAGTGAAATTGAAAAAGGCATTGAGGCGGCTGATCTCGGGTTAAATCCCTCAAACGACGGAAAAGTTATAAGGATTTCAATTCCGCCGTTAACAGCTGATCGCCGAAAGGATCTTGTAAAACAGATCAAAGGTATTGCTGAAAACAGCCGGACAGCAATCCGTAATATACGTCGTGACGGTAATGAAGATCTGAAAAAACAGCAAAAAACAGGAACACTTACAGAAGATGCTTTAAAAGCTGCAGAAACCGATTTACAAAAACTCACTGATAAGTATATCGGTGAAATCAATAAAATTTATGATGTTAAAGAAAAAGAAATAATGGAAGGCTAATGCCACAATCTACAACTGAAAATCCACAATCTGCCACAAACATTCCGATCCATGTAGGTATAATTATGGATGGAAATGGCAGATGGGCTAAGCAGCGCAATCTTCCACGAACAATGGGACACAAAGAAGGTCTTTCCGTTGCAAAAAGAATTGTTGCAGCAGCAGCAAAACTTGGTATAAAATATATTACACTCTATACATTTTCTACGGAAAACTGGAAACGTGCCCAGGATGAAGTTGGATACCTGATGAATCTTATCAGGGGTCATTTACGGGCTGAATTTGATTTTTACAAACAGAATGGTATCAGAATACGCCATATCGGTAATCTGAATGGCCTGCCTGAGGATATCCGGTTGGAAATTATAAAGGCAGTTGAGGAAACGGCTCACTTTTCCGGACTTACCGTCGTTCTGGCAATAAATTACGGCGGAAGGGACGAAATTGTCAGAGGCATAAAAAAAATTATTTTGCAGGAAGCAAATCCCGACAGCATCAGCGAGGAAAGTGTTTCTCAGGCATTTGACATGCCGGATTTACCTGATGTAGATCTTCTTATACGTACGGGAGGAGAATTACGTATCAGTAATTTTCTTCTCTGGCACGCGGCTTATGCCGAACTGGTCTTTACAGATACATTATGGCCTGATTATAATGAAACAGAATTTATAAATGATATTCATCTGTTTCAAAATCGTACACGCCGTTTTGGAGCAGTCCTGAATCAATAAAGAGGATTATCATGAATAAACTGTTACAGCGTCTTTTGATTTTTTTCATCGGTATTCCCCTTGTTATAGGTGTCGTCTGTCTCAAAGCATATAATCATCTGGCATTGCATGTTCTTATTCTTTTTGCTGCCCTACTGTCCTCTGAAGAGTTATATTCTATATTTTCCCGTAGTATGTATGTTCAGCCAAAAGCTTTCGTGCTTTTTTCCAGTATTCTTCCCGCGCTCACAGGATTAGTATGTGCTCTTGTCAGTACAACCTATGAATATATCAATTTTTCTCTGCTCATAAGCTTTCTTATTATTTTATCTTATGAAGTCTTTACAGCCCGTACTTTCGAAAAATCAAACCAGCGGCTTGCTTCATCAATTTTTACCGTATTTTATGGCGGTTATCTGATTACATACATATCGCGAATGACTTCGCATATTAATTCTATTCAGTTTATTGCAACATTTCTGTTTATGGTATTCATGTGTGATTCTTTTGCATGGTTTTTCGGAGTTCTCCTTGGTAAAAATAATCGTGGCGTTGTAGCTGCAAGCCCGAATAAAAGCATTGCCGGTTTCATAGGAGGATATATTGGTGCAGTTCTTGCGGGACTGATTGGCTGGGCTGTCTGGCCATCTGTATTTTATGGAACGGTACTAAAAACCATATTGCTCGGTATAGTAATTGCAACGTCAGGAATCATCGGAGATCTCGTGGAATCAGTATTCAAGCGGTCAGCAAACTGTAAGGACAGTGGCGTTATTATCCCCGGGCGAGGCGGTATTCTTGATTCAATTGATTCGATTCTGTTTTCTGCACCAATTTATTATATCCTGACAAGGTTCCTGTTCGGAAGAATATGATCGGAGTCTGTATATGAAGAAAGTCTTAGTTTTGGGGTGTACCGGTTCAATAGGTACAAATACACTTGATATAGTCCGGCATATGCCTGAAAAGTTTCAGATCGTTGGTTTGACAGCCTATACAAATCTGGAAAAACTTAAAAGCCTTGCAGAAGAATTCGGGTGCGCTTATTCTCCTGTATCGGTCGAGGGAACCGATGGAATAAGGCGGCTCATAGATACCGGTAAACCGGATATTGTTTTAAATGGAATAGCAGGAGCGGCGGGTCTTGAACCGTCATGTATTGTTCTTGAAGCGGGTATAGATCTTGCACTGGCTAATAAAGAAACTATTGTCATGGCAGCCACACTCATACAAAAACTTGCGGAAGAACGGAAATGTCATATTTTACCGGTAGATTCCGAGCATTCTGCAATATTCAATCTTATAGAACGATGCGGTGCGGCTACGGTTGAATCAGTCATTATTACCGCAAGCGGAGGACCGTTCAGAACGCTGCCCGGAGAAAAACTTGCAGCGGTTACAGTAGCAGATGCACTGAATCATCCGACATGGAATATGGGGAAAAAAATTACAATTGATTCTGCGACACTTGCCAATAAAGGTCTGGAAGTTATTGAAGCCAGCCGTCTGTTTCACATAGATACGGATAGAATACAAGTCGTTATACATCCGCAAAGTCTCGTACATTCACTGGTGAGGACTCGGGATGGAGAACTTTATGCACAAATTTCAGAACCGGATATGAAGCATCCCATATTATCAGCGCTCACATGGCCTGAAGTTTGTCCGAATTATATGGAACCCTTTGACCTTTTCGATCATGAAATGACATTCTACAGACCGCGTGTTAATGATTTCCCCTTGCTTGGATATGCCTATGAGGCCGCAAAACTGGAAGGTTCATATACAATAGCCTATAATGCTGCAAATGAAATTGCCGTACAGGCATTCATTGACGGGAAAGCAGATTTTCCTGATATTTCCAAAATAGTCCGGACTGTTCTTGATTATGACTGGACATATACTCCGGAAAATTTTGCAGATGTCTTTGAAGAAGATAAAAAGGCACGAAAATCGGCAGAGGAATGTCTGTGACAGTCATTTACGGTCTGCTTTGTCTTGGTTTTATAATCTTTTTTCACGAGCTTGGACATTTTATCGCAGCACGAATTTCAGGTGTTAAAGTAGAAAGTTTTTCAATCGGTATGGGGCCGGTTCTCCTGCACAGGAATATCCGTACTACTGACTATCGTCTTTCACTATTGCCAATCGGCGGGTATTGCGGGATGAAAGGAGAAAAAGATTTTACAGCAGCATTGAATGCAGGACTTGATAAAATTACTGCCGGAAAGGATTCCCTATACGGTATACACCCGTTACGCCGTATAAGTATCGCGTTTGCAGGACCATTCTTCAATCTTCTGTTTGCTTTTGCAGCTTTTACAGTAATAGCACTGACAGGATATACCTACTATGCGCCATCAGCAAAAATTATCCTTGCTGATGAAGTTTATCCTGCTGTACATTCAGCCGCCCGTGATGCAGGTCTGAAAACAGGCGATATAATTCTGATTATAAACGGTGAGAGGATAACTGATTTTTCCGATATTTCCGCAATAGTTTCAACCCATCCGGATGAAACATTGTCTGTAGAAGTCAGCCGTGCTGGAAAGAAAATTTCTTTTGAGGTACATACTGATATGGACAAAACTGAGGGTACCGGTAAAATCGGTATTACAAGTACCCCGGGTTCCATAGAAAAACGATCGGCGCCAACTTATTCTTTTTTCCCTGCTGTTGGGAAAGGTTTCAAGGATACCGGTCAAATGCTGTTTCTGACACTAAAAAGTATCTCTATTCTTTTTAAGGGCGTAGATGTTACCAACGCAGTTTCCGGCCCGGCAAGAATTACAACCATGCTTGGTGATACGGTAAAAGAAGGTTTTGATGCCGGATTAAAAAATGGTATCACCAGTACACTCCAGTTCCTGGCAGTAATCAGTGTGTCTCTTTTTATTTTAAATTTACTTCCCGTACCGATACTTGACGGGGGAATGATTTTATTCGCTCTTATCGAACTGATTACAGGGAAACAGGTCCCTCCTAAAATTCAATATTATGTACAATATATAGGCATCGCATTCATAGGATTCCTGATTGTTCTGGGACTTACAGGAGACATACGTTATTTTATATCATTTCTGGGGAGAAGATGAAAAATCAGCCAATTCTATACCTGTTCATGTTCTTTTTTACTGTCTGCTGCATTTTACCTGCTGCTGCGCAATCACATATTTCTACGCAACCTCATCAGGATACCGTCACTGATTTGATAAATTGCGGAACCGGTTCCAATGCTTCTTTTTTTTCTTCCGGGAAGGATGGTTTTATTATAAGATGGACCAGTGATGGTCTTGGTGAACATTATCAGCTCTCTGATATCGGAATTTCAGATATAGTCTGTTCTCCCGATGGAGAAGATATAGCTGTGTACGAAACAGATGGGGGAACCATCAACAGGATCAGTGTGTGGAACTGGAAGTCGTTGACACACAAATATTCCATACGTTTCAATACCTCCATTACTTTTCTGGCGTTCAGTGAAAATGGTACGTATCTTATGACAGGAACGGCATCCGTTGACGGTGTTCTTTTTTTCAATGCATCAACCGGTAGTAAAGTCAATCTACTTCAGGATAATACCGGAATTGTAACGGCAGCAACCACGAGCAGTACAGAAAATACAGTGGTCATGTATTCTCCTTCGGGAACACTTACATACTATAATCTCAAAAATGGAAAATCACAGATCCGCTTTACCGTCGAACCTGATCTGACGCACCCTCTTCTGTTTAATAATAATATGCTTCTTGCCGGTATAAAAAATAATACAATATATGTTATTCAATCCACCACCGGTAAACTGTTAAAAACCATACCTGCCAGTTCTCCTCTTTTGCTCAGCTCAAAGACAGATACGGATCTGTATTATCTCGCATACGATGGACGTTTATATACGCTGAACATTATACAAAAAGACGGAAATGCAGATTTCAGAATTCAAAAAGCTGTAAAAACATATAAAACTACTGATCGAAAGAATAATTTTTCGACAGGAATAAAGTCAGGAAATATGTTATTATTGGGGACAACAAAAGGAGCTGTTTATAAAAGCGATATTTCATCCTCTGCATCAACAGCTCTGGAACCAGTAACAAACGATACATACGATAAGATAATTGATATTTCACAGGCAGGAGATAATTTTTATTTTCTGACAAAACAGGCAATTTTCAGATCGTCCTATGACAGTGGTGTTGTGGATAAAATAGCAGAAAATAACAAGCAGACGAATATCATCACCTATGGAAAAAAAATAATTCTCTGGTCAAAAAATACACGGATGAGTGTTCAGATGCTGGATACCGATACCGGGACGTCGAATATCCTTTTCACCCCGGAAAATATAATCCAGACGCTGCATTGTGCCGGCAATATACTTGTTGATATAGAAGGGAATTCGATTATCAAAAGCTTCAATATTGAAAGTATGTCACAGGAAGAACTTTATACAGGTGCAGGATTGCAGGATATCGTACTGTACACGGACAGAGATCTGTATGTAGCAAAATCGTCGGCAACACGGCCGGAATCGGCACTCATATATATCAATACACAGACAAAAGAAACAGTACCCCTTCCACTGAGCGGCACGATAGCCTATTCACTCTGTTATGATAATACCTCTTCAGACTCTGATATTTACGGTATGAGTGTTTCGGAAGACTCTGGCAACGGAAAAACCACGCTATTTTCATTTACGCCGAAGACAAATCAAAGCGTTTCAGTTCTTGAATTACAGGAAGAAGACTCAAACGCTATGATAAACCTTTATTATCCCTGTATTTATACAACATTGGGTAAAAATCAGTTACAGTCGTTCAACTTACAGACAAAGAGCGATTTTCTCTATAAACGTTCCGCATCAATGCCGCTTAAAACCGCAAGAAATGAAAAACGGCTGGTCGTTTTAAACAGGGATGGCAGTATCTCCTGGTATAATCCCGAATCTGCCAATATTCTTGCCGACTGGTACCTCACGCTTGACGGACACTGGTTTGAGTTCTAAGAACAGGTTAATTAAATTACGGCAACTTAATAAACCTGCCTGGTTGTTTTTCTTAATTCTTTATGCCATACCGGCAGATAAGTTATTGTAAAATAATAACTTTATTGCTCAGCACAGAATTGGCTAAAAACTTTTTTGGGTAAAATTTTCCGGCAGCCCCTGTTTCCCTAAAACAGCTTTGTACTTCTTATTACCGCCTCTTTATAAATTTTCAGATAACCGGATGCTGCGACATCCCAGCCGAATGCAAGTCCCATACCCTTTTTCTGCATCTGTTTTATATGTGCTTTGTTATTATAATATGCATGTACAGCCCAGCCAACTGTATTAAAAACAGATTCCGGTGTAAGCTGATTAAAAACGAATCCTGTACCTTCTCCCGTACTTTCATTGTAGTTCTCTACAGTATCGGTAAGACCGCCCGTACTTCGTACGATCGGCAGCGTACCGTACAGGAGGGAATACATCTGATTTAATCCGCAGGGTTCATATTTCGACGGCATCAGAAAGAAATCGCAGCCGGCTTCTATCATATGGCTGAGCTGTTCGTCAAATCCTATAAAAGACCGCATATTCGGCAGTTTTCCCTCAAGTACTTTTATTTCTTCTTCACACCATTTCTCTCCGTTTCCCAAGATGGCAAACTGCAAATCCATCTTCGAACACATATTGTACATGGAACCATAGGCTGGTCCAAAAATTTCTGCAATACCTTTCTGATCCACCAGGCGGGAAACAATACCGATAAGCGGGACATCTGCACGAACAGGCAGGCCCATACGCTTCTGCAATTCAGCTTTACATACGGCTTTTTTTTCGAGGCTGTCAGCCGTATAATTACACGGAAGCAGTTTATCAGTAGCCGGATTCCATGTCACGGTATCAACACCATTCAAAATACCACGAACAACATCTCTTCTGACGCGTAACAATCCGTCCATTCCAAAACCAAATTCCGGCGTCTGTATTTCCCGTGCATACGTCGGGGAGACGGTTGTTATCATATCCGCACTTGAAATACCGGCCTGAAGTAAATTAAGTCCGCCGTTATGCTCCAGACCAGAACCATAGTACAATTCCCAGGACAGTCCGAGATCGGAAAAAGCGTATTTCGAATATTGTCCCTGGTACCCCAGATTATGTATCGTCAGGACACTTGCCGTTTTCTTAAAGGCATCATGACGGCATTTATGTTTCAGCAACACCGGTACAAGGCTGGCAGACCAGTCATGGGCATGCATAATATCAGGGTACCATCCCAGCTTTCTGCAAAGTTGAAAAGCACCGTGGCAGAGAACCGCAAAGCGATATGTATTATCATGAAAATCAGGTTCTGCCTTCGTACCGTAAATTCCATCACGACCGAAACTTTTTTCATGATCTATAAAATAGACAGAAAGCTTATCACATCCCGGCATTTTTGTTGTATAAACAGCAGTCCAGGATTCAGTCATACCTGCTGCAACTGCCATAGGTCCTTCAAGCTGAGTAAGATATTTCCGGTCGACTCTGTAATATCGCGGTATTACAATTTTTACATCATGGCCCATATTAGCAAGAGTGATAGCAAGTGCTGACACGGCATCTGCAAGACCGCCCGTTTTCGCAAAAGGAACGGCTTCCGCAGAAATCATCAGTATTTTCATATCCTGCCTCCCTGAAGGTTATTTTTTTTGAACAGCTTTATAAAATATTTCTTTTGAATCAAGTATCGTTTTCTCACTTACACAATATGCAATTCTGAACCACCCTCTATAGCCAAAACCGCTGCCCGGAGCACAAAGAATCAAAAAATCCTTCAGATGATTGACAAAAGCCATATCATCATCTTTCCATTCATCGGGAACTTTGCAAAACAGATAAAATGCGCCCTCAGGTTTTGCATATTTTATTCCAGCATGATCAAGTACAGCCATCATTTCCATGCATCTTTTTTCATACAAAGAATAATCACATACTGTATTCCATGATAATGCAACAACTTTCTGAAAGAAAGCAGGTGCATTGACATATCCAAGTATGCGGGTCGTAAATATACAGGCAGCAACGACTTCTGCACAATCAGGGCATGCCGGATTTACACAGATATATCCGATCCGCTCACCGGGAATGCTGAGATTTTTTGCAAAAGACGTTACGATAACTGAACTTTTATAAAAGGGAAAAACCGGCGCAACTTTTTTCCCGTCAAATACAATAGCGCGATATGGCTCATCACAGATAAGATATGGATAGCGGCCTGTCTTTTTCCCATGTACTTCCAGAACGTCAGCCAGAGCCTTTATGTCTTCAATAGAATAGACCTTACCGCTGGGATTATTGGGAGAATTAATAATAACAGCAGCAGTTTTAGCGTTCAGTACCGCTGCGATAGCAGCCGTATCAAGGGAAAAATCGTCTCTGGAAGGAACCTCAACAAGCGTTCCCTGCTGATTATGCACATAATGTCTGTATTCGCCGAAAAAAGGCGCAGGGACCACAACTTCATCGCCAGGATTTATTACCGCCTTAAACAGGCAGTTCATTGCGCCTGCAGCACCGCAAGACATGACAACAGAAGATCCTGAAACATGCAATCCCTGCTCAAGTGTTTCTTTTTCAGCCATAGCATCCCTTGCCTGTGAATAGCCGGCATTCGGCATATATCCATGGCAGCCATGGCTTCTTTCCTGTGCCACTTTACTTATTGCATCAAAAAGCGCGTCAGGAGGATCAAGATCAGGATTCCCTAAACTGAAATCAAATACTTTATCACTACCATATTTAGCTTTCAGGGCAATTCCTTCTTCAAACATTTTACGAATCGCGGATGAACCCTTACTATTCATCGTTTCTTTTATATAATTTGCTATCATGGTATCAGTATACCACATGACACCTGTTTTGCAATCCGGGTGTTGAATAAAATGATGTAACGGATTATAGTAAACAGAATTATGAAATCATATAAATTTTATTATTATATAGCCCTGCTGGCAGTAATACAGTCTTTTTTTATTTTTTCTGTATTTCCCCTGCCCTTCAATCAAAACCTTTCAAAGGAAGAACTGGCGAAACTTGAAAAAGGGGAAGTAATCATACGTAATACAGGTTCAATAAAAAACATATGCCTTGAATCCGATAACGAAAAAGTACAACAGGCTCTAAAAGTTATCAGAGACCTTGATCCTTCATATCTTGCAGAAGTAATCCAGATACGCCCGGTCACTGCTAACGAGCATATAATCACAGAATTGAAACCTATCCTTACTGATATTCCTGCATATATAGGAATCCCTTATTGGTCAGAGCGTCATCAAAAATTTTTTGATCTCTATTCTGATGGCAAAATCATCTCACGAAAAGATACAGGCAACACTTCCAGCATACATGCAATCCTGACTATGTCACCATTTGGAGACATAGATACGGATATATCAATTGACACCAGCAGCGATTTTCTGTTTTACAGGAATACAAATCTCAATGATCTGTATTACGATAAAATAAAATGTGTCAGACAGCAGAATATGAAATCCATTATCACCGTTTTCAAAGATGGCAACAACTGGATTCTGTATGGCCTTGGCGGCGTCGAAGCTCCTAAAGTATTTTTTCTTAAAAATCGTATAGAAGTATCCTTTATGAATCGTATAAAGACATTTTGTAATTTCGTCTTTAAGAAATTATAACAATACTATATATCTGATGTATAATAAAAATATTACTATTAACAGGATGCAATAATCATGTTCACAGATATCGTTATTCTTGCAGGCGGTTTCGGAGAGCGGCTTTGGCCTGCTTCCAGTCCTCAATGTCCAAAACAGTTTATGACAGTATCGGGAGGAGTTTCTTTTCTACAATCCTCAATACTCCGTGCACTGGCACTCAAACCAGTCGGAAAAATTATTATTGTAACCCGTTC
>DCFS01000012.1:13817-15608 GCA_002319875.1 Treponema sp. UBA1798
TTGAACCGGTTGCAATGCACTGTTGCTCCCTTCTGCCTAAATTAGAGGTTTCCGATCGAAAAAAAGTTAAAAACGATCTGTATATAATACCTGAAACAGCTCCGAAGCAAACCACAGCACCTCTCATCTTGTCATGCTGCTTTCTCGATATTATGTTCCCTATGGAACATAATATTCTGGTTCTGACCAGCGATCATATCATCGCTCCGATTGAAAAATTTATATCTGATTCCGAAAAGGCAAGTGAAGCTTCCGGTTGTGGAAGATTTGTCTGTTATGCGATTCCTCCGACGGGGGCTGCAACAGGATACGGATATATAAAAACAGGAAAAGCAGTAAATAAAGATGGAACGGTATTTAAAATTGAACAGTTTAAAGAGAAACCGGATAAAACTACTGCTGAACAATATTTTGCCTCTGGAAATTACTGGTGGAACAGCGGGATGTTCGGATTTACTTCTTCCACTTTAAAAAAAGAATTATGTGAATACCAGCAGGATATTTCTGATGCCTTTGCAGATATCCCTGATGGCAGCAAACCTCTTACCGGCTATTATAACGGTATAAAATATATCGAACAGTGGCCGGAAATGGATAACGCCTATGATAAAACACCTGCTATTGCGATTGATAAATCCGTTGCAGAAAAAACTTCAAACGCGTATGCAGTCCGCGCATCATTTAACTGGGACGATATCGGAAGCTGGGATGCATTTGAAAAACTGTTTGACAGCAACGAAGGTAAAATTGCAGAAATAAAAAGCAGCAACTGCTTCGTTTATTCCGACGTACCGGTTGCTCTTTGCGGAGTACAGGATCTCATTGTCGTAATTAAAAATGGCAGCGCACTGGTAATGAAAAAAGGTGCAGGCAGCATGGTCCGTGAAGCCGTCAGGCAGATGAAGGAAAACACATAAAATGTAGTGGATGACTGAAGCTTCTTTTTTGATCAGCGTTGTTTTTATTCCTTTCATAATAAAGATATGTTGCCGTTACGACCTTTATGATTTTATAGACAGCAGAAAAATACATAACCGGGACATTCCCCGGATCGGAAGCATTGGATTCGTAACCGCATTCTGCGTAGCTACGCTTATATACTTCTATGGCTAGTATCTGCAGGAATTAAAGGGCGCAATTCTGCTCTGTGTAACATTCGCTTTCATGCTTACACTTTTCAGTATCATTCATTACACAAACAGGGCAATAAACCGCAGAAAAGATATTCATGACAGCCCGGGAATATAATAGTGCAGATGCGTTAACGCACCGGCAAGTGCATCTGCTGCATGATCGGGCTTAGGTTCTGTTTCAAGGCCAAGCAAAAGTTTAACATATTTTTCTACCAGTTTTTTGTCCGCAGATGCTGTACCTGTGACAGCCTGTTTTATTTGATTCGGGGTATATTCTCCAAGCACTATGCACTGCTGCGCAAGACAAAGCGTTACAACTCCTCTTGCTTCGGCTACAGAAAGGGCACTTGAAACGTTCCTTGCAAAATAAAGAGTTTCCATCCCCGCTTCTTTGGGTTTAAATTCCTGAATTACGGAAGACAGCCTGTTATATATGGCAAGCAGCCGTTCTCCATGGACAATGCCAGCCTTCGTTTCAATAACACCATATGTAACCATATTATATCGATTATTGCAGTAATCAATAATACCATAACCGGTTGAAGCAAGTCCGGGATCTATACCGAGTATTCGCCTTACCTTTAAAACAGGCATTGCAGACATATATCCTCAATTTATAAACAATCAGCGGACGGGGTATTAATTCCTCCGCACGAAT
>DCFS01000215.1 GCA_002319875.1 Treponema sp. UBA1798
GGGACAGTTATTATCTCATGCAGAAATGGTATAACTGGTTTCCCTGGAAGAATTATTATGACGAACCTGAACGGGCGCGGGAACCGAAAAGCGACTATCTCAACGACAGGGCATATGCCGAACATCGGATAGCGCCAGAAGATACATACAATTTAACTGGTATAGACATAAATAAGAAAACTCTGTTTTCTTATTTATGGGAGTCTGTATCCGAACTCTCAGCTGGAATGTCGCCGCCGCTGTTCAGTACATCGACAGCAGAGCATCATGTCGATATGCCCTCGCACGATGCGGCGGTTGATTTGAACGAACACTACATCGATATTTTTCACCGGAGCATGATAGATGGAAAAGTATATCTGATGTGTGAATATTATGTGGATAGGGGATTGTACAGGAATGTGCCGGTTGAAAATTTATCGTCCGGCAGAACGCCTGAAGGCAGCGGCAGCGATCATCTCTTCATACCCTACAATGAACCCTGCTGGGTGGCAGTCTTTTCGGAGAAACCGGCGCCGGGACGATTGGAAAACATACGGCAGCAGCTTGCCCAAAACGGAATCTGTGCACGTACGGTACGCCTGCCGGATATGGATGAACTACTCAAGATACTCCGGCAGCAGGGATATACGGAAAACTGCTGGCTGGAAAAAAGTGACAGCGGCGGTGATGAAGAAGGAATCCCCGTTTTTTATCTGACTGATTACAAACAGGTGTTTAAGCAGACCCTTTCGGAAATTGACGATGCCAAACGTGATGTAATGGAATACAGAGGACAGCTGTATCCTCCTGTCGAGGGTGGTACCGGAGATAATGAAAAACGTCTTAAATATTTGACACTTTCGCTGCTTCAAATGGAAAAAGGAGAGCAATACGAACATGAACTGACAGACACCGCTTTGCAGGATTTGTATCGGTTCTATCATGAAAGCTCCGCTGCAGAGGCGCTGCTGAACAAATATCTGCTGCGGCTTGCCAGACTGATTTGCATGCCGGAGCTGCATGAATGCCTGTTTGACAGTTTTTTTCTGTATAAAGAAGACCGTACGGTTAAGGGCATCGAAGAAATGACGGAACAGCTTACGGAAACGGGATGGCTTCTTTTTGCAGATTCCCAGTTATATGAACCGCTGCGTCAGCTCTTTAAGGCTGCGTTTTCAATTTATAACAGTCAGCTGTCCGGAAATACAGATGACTACTGGAAATCCTGCAGTAAAATAAAAGAACTTGATATGATTGAAGTGTACGACAACTGTATAAAGACTGAAGTTCCTGTCAACATTTTCACCGCCTGCATAGCTCCCGTATATGGAATGGACCGTTGCGAACAGCTTCCTGTACTGGAAGCATTTCTGCCGTATTATGTATCAGTTGCCGATAAAACGGGATTTATTGACGCATCTTTTTTCGCAAAAATCGTCAATAAAAACTGCGGGAAACCGGTGGGCTCGCCAGGAAATATATTTACAGTTTCAGAAAAAGAACTGAGAAAAGAATCAATTGATCAGGAACTTTTCGACAGTATCCTTCAGAAGTTGTCTGGAGAAGCGAAAGATACGTTTATTGAAACCGTCGTAAAAAAGCTGGATAAAGAATCAGACTCAGTCGGCCGTGCAATTCTGACATACAACCTGCTCAAGTGCTGTATTACCCTTTCTGAAGGAACTACTTCCGCTGATGATGCCATGAAGTTTGCCGGAGGGGTTACGGCGGCCTTCATTGAATGGAAAGGCATTGCTGTGTATTCTGAAAATCGTACTTTCAAGAATTTATTGTCAATCGGCTTGAAACATATTACCAGTATTATAGATTTTGTAATTGCCTGTAAAAAAGATGCTTCTTACCTGGAGACGGGGAATGTCAGAGCTTTTGAAGCGGCCTTTTTATCTTCGGTCGTTCTGCTGTGTCAGTGTTGTAGAAGTATTCCTGGATTGCCCAGTGCTGCCGCTTCCGTTGCACTAATCTTTTTAGCGGTAATGTTAAATAAATCTGCTGAAATCATCAACAACGACGTATTTGATTACTGGATTGAATTCAGTAAAAACGGAATATATGCTTCAAAATCCATAGAGTCAGCGGACAATGAAACAAAACGGAGATGGAAGGAGTTTAACAAATTACTACCGGTTGATGCAGACAAATGGAAGACGGCAGAAGCTCAGATTGCCTATTTTTATCAGCTGCCGTTTATCTTTACAATAAAATCGGCAGAATGTTATTCCTATACCGGAGGCGGTAAGAAACAGAACCTGTATTTTTGTCATTTGGAAATACAGAATATCGGCAAAATACAGGAAATTTCACTGACCTTAACGGAGGGAATTGGAAACATAAAATTTTTATTTGATGATACATCCTGTTTCGCTGTGACAAAGAATACTGGAACAGGTGAGCTATACTGGCATGAAACTCTGACAGGTATGTTTAATACAATGAACGTAAAACGGGACATCATCAATACCAAATTCCGTATGGAAGGTTTCGTTAACAACTATCCGCTCATACGGATACTTCCGATTGCACACTATACGGTAAAACTTACGGATGAA
>DCFS01000042.1 GCA_002319875.1 Treponema sp. UBA1798
TCATGGCAAAGAACAGTGGCAAAGCGGCCACTGCCGGTTCCTCAGATTATAAACTGAACGAACACTATCAGCAGGAATAGGAGGGTTTAAATGAAAAAAAACTATTCAGGTATTTTTACTAACGGTATCGTAAAGGAAAATCCGCTTCTGGTTCTTTCTATCGGACTTTGCTCTTCACTTGCAGTTACCACAAATATATTTAACGGGATCGGAATGGGTTTTTCCATGACTTTCGTTCTGATTATGAGCGAACTTATGATCAGCGCATTCCGTAAACATATACCGGAATCAATACGTCTGCCTATATTTATTATTATCATTGCGGCTTTTACGACAATAGTACAGCTGCTCCTTGCAGCCTATCTGCCATCGCTTTCAGAAGCTCTCGGCGTATTCTTACCTCTTATCGTCGTCAACTGTATCATTATGGGACGGGTGGAATCCTATGCTTCGAAAGAAGCGCCCCTCAGTTCCGTCTTTGATGCACTTGGAATGGGACTTGGCTATACATGGGTACTTGTACTTATTTCGCTTATCCGTGAATTTCTCGGAAGCGGGACCTTTTTCGGGGTGCACATACTGCCTGAAAAATACACGATCGGCATATTCAGCAAGGCTCCGGGCGGTTTTCTCGTATTCGGTCTTCTGATAGCGGTCACTATGGGACTTGATAAAGTTGCCAAAGAGAAAGCCGAAAAAGCCAAAGGCTGCTGCGGGAGGCAGTAAAAAATGAGTGAATTGTTAAAGATATTCATAAAATCAATGCTGGTCGACAACGTAATCCTTGTCCAGTATCTGGCACTCTGTCCGTTTATGGGCATGACCAGTGATACAGGTAAAGCGTCGGGGATGGGTATAGCAACCTCCTTTGTCATTGTTCTTGCAGTTGCCGTAACTTATCCTTTCTACTATTTTGTTATGGTTCCGCTGCATCTGGAATTCCTGCAGACACTGATGTTCATCCTCATCATCGCTGCTCTTGTTCAGCTCGTAGAATTTTATCTTAAAAAATCTGCACCGGCACTCTACAGTGCGATGGGCGTTTATCTTGCACTCATCACCACAAACTGTGCCGTGCTGGCCTCAACGCTCAACTGTATCAGTAAAAATTACAACTATATAGAATCTCTGGTATACAGTGCAGGTATGGCAGGTGGTTTCCTGCTTTCAATGGTCATCATGTCAGGAGTACGGGAGCGTATTAAAATAGCTCCGATTCCGGCATTTCTCAAGGGAAAGCCTATTCTGTTTATTGCGGCAGGACTCCTTTCACTTTCATTTCTGGGATTCTCCGGACTGATAAAATAGAGGGCAGAACATGAATACTATCATCATTACAATTATTGTTTCCTTTCTTCTGGCTATGATCCTGGGTGTACTTCTTGGATTTTTCCAGAAAATGTTTGCAGTCCCCGTTGATGAACGCGTAGCCAAGGTCCGGGAGGTATTGCCTGGCGCAAACTGCGGCGCCTGCGGTTACCCGGGATGCGATGGTTTTGCCGCTGCAGTAGCTGCAGGCAAAGCGCCTGTTGACGGATGTGCTGCAGGAGGTGCAGCTACCGCACAAAAAGTCGGAGAAGTGCTCGGCGTTTCAGTATCCGCTGAAAACCAGGTAGCCGTTCTGGCCTGTCAGGGAAGTAAAGCCTGTGCAGTGCAGCGTGGTTTTTATAACGGGATGCACAACTGCGCTGCTGCCCATCAGGCGGTAAACGGAACAAAAATGTGTTCGTACGGATGTGTCGGCTTCGGAGACTGTGTTGAGGCCTGCACATTCGATGCACTCCATATGGAGGAAGACGGACTTCCCCATGTCGATTATGAGAAATGTACAGGGTGCGGTATGTGCGTAAAAACCTGTCCGATGCACCTGTTCAGCAAAGTACCTGTTTCCCGCAAGGGAGCAATCGCTTTGTGTTCCAACCATTCGGAAAATAAACCTTCCATTATGAAAAACTGCAAGGTTGGCTGCATAAAATGCGGTAAATGCGAGAGAAGCTGCCCGAAAAAAGCAATCAAACTCGTAAATGGTATTCCTCTCATAGATTATATGTTATGTGACAGTTGTAATATCTGCGTAGAAGGATGTCCTACACATGTACTCAAACTGCTTGAAAACGTAACAGAAAAAGCCTGAGCCTGTCATGTAACGGCAATCAATATGATTGTCGTTACAGCTTGACAGTATTACTTTTTTATCCGATATTTTAAACATGGCAAAAGATAACTCATCACAGGTTAATTTTTTTCAACGGCTGTTTGACGCACTTTTTGGCTCAAAGGATCCTGAGGTTATAAAAAAGAAGCAGCTTAAATCAATAGCAGGCGAGCTTGCCAAAACACATACGAATTATTATAAATTCAGTTCTGATGAAGTTCAGCCGGCTCTCGGAAAACTTTTTTATCAAATTTACAAGGCGATATCGCCGGCACAAACTATGTTCCAGTCAATGCAGAATCAAACGGTACTTAAAACCATAGTAGTTACACGTTCATTGAACGACCAGGAGGCAGACAATCTGCACCTGCTTGAAGAGAAGACTATACGGGAAAAAGCCGGTTCAATGCCATACCAGCAACTGTCAGAATCTGTTCATCAGGCTCTGGAAACTTTTGCTACAAACTTCGATATGGATCGTATAAACCGTATCAATACATTATATACGACGATACTCTCTTTCGAGGCGTTTTGTACCTATGATTATTATTTTCTTCTTAAGAAATTTGATTCTTCTATCAGGGAACGCGAATTTTCCACGCCCCCGCATTTCGAACCGATCAGTACCGAATATATACGTGACGATCTGAAGGATTTTATCGCCGTTGCCTGGGCACTGGAAAAAGACACAGACTGGCAGGGAATGCTGGCCTTCTTCAAAAATATAAAAGGCATTGAACCGGTTTCACTAAAAAACTGGAATCAGATACTTTCAAAACTCATGACACTCAGGAATGCGCATGTATTTGAGATACTGTTAAAACTTGCGACAAAAGATCCTACTTTTGAGCCCCAGATTACCGTACAGAGCGGCAACATTGTCGAACCATTTCTTGAAAAAGTAAAAAACGAGGCTCTGCAGACCCTAAATAAACTTAAAGCTGAGCAGAAAAAAACACAGGTAGACAAGCTTTTGAATCAGCTGTTTGGTACGGATGCCATTTTCAGACTCAAAAATTATACGGAACAGGCAAATACTGAATTTATAAAACATCAGTTACCAACCTATACGTTCTATCAGCCGCTTAACTATCTTAAAGCGTTTCTCATTGATTTTGTAAAAACTGATCTGAGGGAATTTTCGGATCTAGTCCTTGTCAGAGGACAATGGGCAACAGCCCAGCTTGCAGCACCGATGTCGGAAGCTTACAATTCCCTGCTTGAAACTTCCAACCAGATCACCGCTTTCGACGGAAAACTCGACGACGAGGGAGAAATAGGAATAAAGATAAAGACACTTTTGCCACGTTCAGGACGGGACAAGGAAGCGGCAAATATCATAAATACCATAGTTGGTGATGTTAACGACAGAGCAAAAGGATACCTTATTTCCAGTACAAGGGATCTGATAACGATTGGGAAAATGATCAAAGCACTTCTTGAAGATTATGCAAAACAGCCGAACAGCGAGATGGTTGTAAACTGGAAAGAACTGGATCATTTTGCAGAGCATCCTATAAAGGAATGTGGAGTTGAAATTTATAAGAAGATTTACTTATTTGTGTCTCTTATACAGACATATATCGTTTCGAAATAAGGGACCATATTATAAATCAGAAATTTCCGGCTTTATCATATTGTTAAACATTTCACGTTTTTTTCAGCGGCGGCCCATTAACCGGGCTGATATTGTTGTTCCGGCAAACTGAATAGCTTCAACCAGAACAAGTATGACAATAACAGCGGCAGCCATTACATCAGGACGGAATCTCTGATATCCATACCGGATAGCAAGGTCACCAAGACCGCCGCCACCGATAGCACCTGCCATAGCAGAGTATCCTATAAGATTGATAATTGTCAGCGTAATGCCATCGGCAAGAGAAGGTAGTGCTTCAGGTATAAGAACCTTCACTATTATCTGCATAATAGAAGATCCCATCGATCGCGCAGCCTGCACAACTCCGGGATCAACTTCCTTAAGCGCCGATTCAATAATACGGGCAACAAAAGGAGCTGCAGCAATAGAAAGAGGTACAATAGTAGCAGCCGTTCCAATACTTGTACCGATAAGAATTCTTGAAAGAGGAAACAGCAATATCATAAGAATGATAAAAGGGAATGAACGAAGGGCATTCACTATACGCGTAAGTACCTGATTTAAAACAGGTCGCGGATGTATGCCCGTATCCGGATTAGAAATGCATAAAAGGATCCCCAGAGGAAGTCCCAATAATATACTAAACACTGTTGAAAGAAGTACCATGATTATTGTCTGCCATGTAGCAACAGACACCAATAACAACAGTTTATTTACAGCTATCATCATTACTCCTCGACTCCATCATATTCTACAATAATGCCGGTACTGCGCAGATACGCTATGGCACGTCTGACTTCCGCATCATCTCCGGTTATATCGGTAACCAGAGTTCCAACTTTATGGTCAGATAAATTCTGGATCCCCCCGGCACGAATATTGAATTCAATACTGAAATTACGGGCAAGCTGGCTTAAAACGGGTTCATCTGTAAGAGAACCATTAAACCGCAACGTATATTTACCACCATGCGTCGACCAGCGTACCATATCTTCTTTTGGAGTATGTACGGGAACCGGTTGAGTAAGATTGGAAAGAAATTCTCTCGTTATTTCAGTTGAAGGATGCAGAAAAATATCCTCAACGCTTCCCTGCTCCACAACCTGGCCTTCATTTAAGACTGCGACACTGCTGCAGGCATCACGGACAACTTCCATCTGATGTGTAATCATAACGACAGTCAAATTCATTTCCCGTTGTATCGTACGGATCAGATCAAGAATCGAATGTGTAGTCTGAGGATCAAGAGCGCTTGTCGCTTCATCGCAGAAAAGGATATCGGGATTATTGGCAAGTGCACGGGCGATAGCAATACGCTGTTTCTGTCCGCCGGAAAGCGTACTGATCGCTGCATCTGCACGGTCAGAAAGTCCGACCAGCGATAGTAACTCCTCTACGCGTTTGTGTATAATAGTCTTCGGGACAGAACAAATCTCAAGGGGATAGGCAATATTCTGCCCGGCTGTCCGGGAACTGAAAAGATTGAAATTCTGAAATATCATACCAAGTCTTCTTCTGCGCAGAATCAATTCGCCTTCGGAAAGATTATCAACCCTTTGCTCTCCGTAAATAACTTCTCCCGAGTCCGGGCGTTCCAACAGACTTACAAGACGGACAAGCGTGGACTTACCGGCACCACTTTTACCTATTATGCCAAAGATACCTTTCGACGGGATTTCAAGACTGATATCCCGTACTGCACAGACTTCTCTGGGAGTATTTTTATCATATACTTTGACAAGGTGATCAAGTTTTATTTCCATAAAATCTCCAGCAGATTCAACTTAAACTATCATCAACACCGGAACGATGTTCCTTGTAAATTTCACTGATTTCCTTATTAAGAAAAAACGAAAGAAGGGTTCTAAGAAGGACAATTCCCCCAAGTATACCCAATTCCTTTAATCCGGGTTCGAGTATTGTCTTCAGAATATCAGAAGCGATCAGTAATTCGAGCCCGAGCAGTATATACGATCCGAGATCAACGCGAAGTTCCCGTAGTTGCTCAATCGAAAATTTACCCGTCAGACGAGTTGCCTCATTACGAAAGAAAGAAATAGTAGCCACAAGAGCACCGTATACCACAACCGCGATGCTGACAATATTAATAATGTGGGAAGTATATTCCAGAACTGTGTTCATATACTTATTTTTTCTGAAAATCAGCAGGATCAGGAACCAGTCCGGAAACCATAAATTGCTGCGGCAATTTAGCAAGACACCCACCGGTTTTAACACTTGCCCATGTAACTTCAGCTTCTGCACAAACCGTTCCATCCTGCTTCCTGATAATTTGCCGGAACGTTCCTGATACAGCTTTTAATTCCTTCGGAGCGATCTCAATCGAAAGCCTGTCATCGAGAAAGGCAGATGCTTTATAATGTATATCGATATGGGTAACATACAGATAGTAGCCCGCCTTTACAACTCCGTTATAGTCAAACTTAATCTGATGAAGATATTCCATCCGTCCGTATTCAAGATAATTCAAGTAAACGGCATTATTCACATGCCCATAGGAATCACATTCATACGAACGGACGACCAGTTCAGCATAATATTTCATGACAGTAGTATAGTAAAATGAAACAGCATGTGCAATCCGGCGTCTATTTTTTCAGTAAGCCCTACCCGGAATAAACCGGAAAATTAGCGAAACATGGTTGGTACATCCTGAGGAAATATTGATTACGTCCTCAGGATTTTATCAGCGTTTTTTTACGTACCGATTCAACCAGCTTTCTAAGATCAGGATTCACCGGCAGATTATCTGTATTTATATTATCAGCAACACGGATTATTCCACCGGAGTCCGCAACAATTATCTGAGGTTCAGCAGGCATAAGCTCCGTCACATTCGTTGCATTATAAGTAGTTGTACCCAATGCAGTAAAACAGAATCCTTC
>DCFS01000104.1:0-5420 GCA_002319875.1 Treponema sp. UBA1798
TCTACTTCTTTTACCAGCGCTGCAATGCTTTCACTGTTCTTCTCGCTGATACCGTTGATCCGGTTTACATTATCTGCAATTTTTTCTGCACCGGAAGCAATCTCGTTCACACCCTGCGCAAATTCATTCGTTATTTTTTCCAGATTTCCGCTTTCCCTGATAATTTCACCGCTTCCGGAATGAATTCCATCCGATCCTGATTTTACCTTCGCCGTGATGTCATTGAGTTCACTGACGACATTAAGTATTTCCTTTCCGCCGGTACTCTGTTCAGCCATCGCATTCTGAATTCCATGTTCGTTATCAGCCACAGTCTTTATCTTTTCATTGATAGTAACAAACTGGCTGAAAACTGAATCAGTCGATTGCGTTATCCGGTCCATGGCTTCCTTGATTTTTTTCAGCGAAGTGGAAACGGTTTTCGACTGCTTTCCGGACGATTCTGCGAGTTTACGTATTTCATCCGCTACAACGGCAAATCCCTGCCCCCATTTTCCCGCGTGAGCCGCTTCTATTGCAGCATTCATCGACAGGAGATTTGTCTGGCTCGCGATATTCTGGATAACACTGCTTATATCAAGCAGGACTTCCGATTCTTTTGCAATTTCACGGATACTGCCTGAAACCTTCTCAAGATCACCACGTCCGGACTCCGACTCATGAAGAAGCTGCTGCATATTTTCCGTATTTTTTTCAAGTGTAGACGTTACCGAAGATATGTTGGCTATCATTTCTTCAATAGCTGCCGAAGAATGGGATACATTCGTACTCTGCTGCCCGATGTGACCGATAAGCACTTCTATAGTATGGGCGATTTGCTCTATAGCAGCGTGAGTCTCCGTAACGCTTGCAGACTGCGATTCCGTTTTCGACTTCATGTTGCCGATATTGGAGGAAATCTGGCTTACTGCCGCCGCTGTTTCATTCATACTCGACGCAAGAACATCGCTGATATTCTGAAGCGCCCCTGCCTGTTTTTTTATTGCTGCCACCAGCGTCGCTATTTTATCAAGCATCAGATTCAGATGGGATGCCATAACCGCTGTTTCATCCGTAGTCCGGATGACGACACGTTTCGTGAGGTCTCCATTCCCTGTTGACAGCAGGCTGAGGACACTGACATTTCTTTCCATCGGTTCGGTTATCTGCCTGACTAAAAGTATACAGTTAAAAACGGCGATCGCAAAAGAAATAACAAGAACCGTCAGTTCATGCCGGACCAGTACGCCGATGTCAAGATTTACACCGGCACCGGTAATAAAGGCAAGGGTAAAAATAAAGAAAAAGCATAGTGCGCCGAAAAAGGTGTATAACGTACAGATACCGATTTTCCATTTCAGCCGGATCACAGGTTTTGTAAAATGCTGCTCCGTATCGGTGATATACGCTTCCAGCATCCTGGTTGTAAGTATCAGATGAGGAACGGAAAAAAGGAACACCAGAGGTATACAAAGCAAATTTGCGAAAAGGATCTGCCGGAGCGAGAGGGAGGAAACACCTATAAGCCCGGAATCAGGCCCCAGTACGGAAAATATGAATACAGAGATCATATAAAAAGCCGGCAGGGTCCGCACTTTTTTCATATCGTTCAGTTTATTTCTGATAACGAAAAACATGGCAGCCATAAACGCCAGAGCGTAAAGCGGTTGTACCGGGTTGGTAACGACAGCAGTAAAATCCTTTCCCGTCAGAATGCCACTGTAATTAACAAAGAAATTCCATGCAACCGGTGGAACAAGATATCCGGTCATATAAAGAATAAATAAATTTTTTTTCATAATTCAAGCTCCCATGATGCATCAGGAAAAGTATAAACCCATTATATCGGTTTTACAATAAAAAATTTCTTTTACATTCAGAAGCCCTTACAAACGCCTCTGAATACCTGCCCTTTCCCTGTACAGAAAAAACAGGCATTTATCCAAACTTTTCCTTGTAAAACCCTTAAAACAGAATTATCATTATGCATGGGAAGGGAAGGTCATGCCTATGATTAAAAAAGTTTTCCGTCATGCGGCCTGCCTCATCGCGTTCTTCGGCCTGTGCTGTTTTTCTGTATATACAAATACTTTCGAACAGATCAGGGCAGGTTTTTTCCCGATGAACGGCTATCATATGACAGGTACGTCGGGAACGAAAAGCGGATACGGATACGAGCTGCTTCAGTACATGGCCCGATATACTGACTGGAAGTTCTGCTATACAGGATATGATTCCTCCTTTTCAGAATGCATTGATATGCTTGCATCCGGGAAAATAGACATTCTCACCTATGTTCCGAAAACAGCTGCGTTTGAAAAACTGTTCGATTTCTCGGATATACCGGTCGCCGACAGCGAAACAATTTTTACCGTCCGGCTATCCTGGCCGGAAGCGGTACAAATCAAGGAAGGGAATTTCGAAGTCCTGACAAAAATGCGTATAGGTATGGTCCGCAGGACTGTACAAAATGCAGACTTTTGTACCTACCTCTTTTCTCATGTTCCTGCTATGCGGGAAACTGACAGGAAAACAATTTCTGCTGCGGTCAGTGCAGGCAATATCAGTCCGGGAGAACCGTTATGTTCAGGTATCGTCTGGTTCAATACCGACAGAGATATGTTTTCTGCCCTCGATAACGAGGCCATAGAGGCTGCAGTAAGCGAAGATGTATCTTCTTCCGGAACGGAAGTATTCCATATTCACACCGGTATAAAAACACCGGTATATGCGGTCGTAAAAAAAGGAAATTCAGGATTACTAAGGCAGATAAACGAAAGTCTGAATCAGACCGTCATTTATTATCCCGACTTCAGGACCGTTCTCAGGGGAAAATTTTTCGGCGATGCAAAAAAACAGCAGGTTCAGTTAACGGCTGCAGAAAAGGCATATATAGAAAATCTTTCCCGTTCAAAGACATCAGTCAGCGTTATCATTCTTCCGGATGCATATCCGCTGAGCAATTCTGATCCGGAAACCAGAGACGGAATAGCTTACAATATCCTCGATACGCTCACTTCGCAGACAGGTATTACCTTCCGGATTATTCCGTGCGCAACCAGAAAGCAGTATTCCGAAGCGGAAGCCGATCCGGGAACACAAATAACGCTTGTAAACACAATGAACAGTTTTTCTGCAGAACAGAAAGGTTATAAACTGACTAAACAATATTATACAGCAGGGCTGGGGCGGATATCACGCAGGGAAACTACGGCATATCGTACTGTAGCGACACTCAGACACGGAACTATCACAAAAGACTTTGTTCAGACAAAATTTTCTCCCAATATGATAGTATATTTCGATACGGTGCAGGAGTGCCTTGAAGCCGTAAAAACCGGAGAATGCGATATTTTCTTTCTGCGTCTGGAAGAAGCCGGGTACCGTCTGTCTCTCGAATATTCCAATACGCTCACGATAGATCCTGTCGCCGGTTACAATTGGAACGTACAGATCGGTGTACGCAATACAACAGACCCGGCTTTATATTCGATCATAAATAAGTATGTCTACTATGTAATTGCACCATCGATGAGCCAGCTGGTCAACAGATACACACTGTCGAACAAAATAAGGCCGCAGACATGGCAGATGTTTGCATACAGAAACCCGATGAAAATGCTGTTCGTTGTCGTCATTTTTTTTCTGCTGATAATCGGGCTCGTCATACAGTCCGGCCGTATGGTAAAAATGAAGCAGAAGCAATTGTATCTGAGGAAAATAGAACAGGCTCTCGAATCGGCAAAAAAAGCAAACACGGCAAAATCTGACTTTATGGCACGTATGAGCCACGATATGCGCACACCCATGAACGCGATAATCAGCTTTGCCCTGTTCGGCCAGAAAGAATCCTCTGATGAAAAAACCAGACGATACTTTGACCATATCGAAGACAGCAGTAAATATCTTATGGGACTTATTAACGACGTTCTCGACATGCAGAAACTGGAAAGCGGGAAGGTTCATCTTGATCCCGATTATATAGAAATGGATCCATTCTACAATCAGATAGAAAATATGATCAAAGCGCAGGCAGACAAAAAACAGATCAGCCTTACCGTCGTAAAAACAGGAGATCATGTTGCATATGCATATATAGACAGACTGCGGCTCGAACAGATACTGGTAAATGTTCTGAACAATGCGGTAAAATACACCTATCCAGGCGGTAAAATTCTCTGGCAGATACATTATTACTGGAATGAGGACAGTGAACTGATTGTCCGGTACACGGTTACCGACAACGGCGTAGGTATTTCTCCGGAATATATTACAAAAATATTCGAACCGTTCGAACAGGAATATAATGAACTTTCCCGTTCGGAAACGGGAACCGGTCTCGGCCTCGCTATCGTTAAAAATCTGGTTACCAGCATGAATGGAAGCATATCGGTCACCAGCGAACGGAGAAAAGGTTCCTCCTTCTATATCGAATTACCGGCCAATGCGGTAAGCAGTGAACAGTTTTTATCAAACAGGAAACAGGAACCGGTAATTCTTGCAGGAAAGGATCTGAAACAGCTGGAAGGTAAACGAATATTATTATGCGAAGACAACAGCCTGAACAGTCTTATTGCAGCTAAACTGCTGACCGATAAAAACATGATCGTTGAAATCGCAGAAGATGGAAGACAGGCGCTGGAACTTTACAGAAGACGGTCTCCCGGATATTATGATGCGGTCCTTATGGATATACGTATGCCAGTCATGGACGGTCTTGCGACGGCTTCAGCAATACGTGCATCAGGCAGAAGTGATGCACATACTGTTGCGATCATAGCCCAGTCGGCTAATGCCATGTCGGAAGATATTACGGAAAGCAGGAAGGCCGGAATGGATGACTATATAATAAAACCGATTGATCCTGATCAAATGTACGCTGTCCTCCTGAAATGCATTCTGCTGAAAGAAGGGCGGGAAACGAACAAATGATCCAGCGGTCAGTACTGTTGTTTCCTGATTTTCCGGATATCAGAGATATAGAACTTATACGCAGCAGATTCGATCCTGCATATACGAAAATCAGGCCGCATATAACGCTTGTTTTTCCATTTTATTCCGATTCGTCATCAGAAGAAATACACCGTGCTGTACAAACCTGTATCACAGGAATTCCGGCCTTCACTCTTACGCTGCACGAAATTTCCATCAAAAATACATTTCTTTTCCTGCTGCCGTCAGCAGGAAAAGACAGCATCTCCGCACTGTTTCACGCACTGTATACAGGCTATTTCAGCCCATACCTTCCTCCTGTACTCCGCGAGGAACAGTTCATTCCGCATATGACAATAGGCACCTGTACCGCAGAGACCGGACGGCAGCGCATTCTGGAAGCAAAATCACTTCTTGGTAACTATACAGCATGGATAGATACCGTATACGTCGAAACCATAGAAGCCGACAGCCGGTCGGTTATAGAATCAAGACTTACCCTTTGCAGG
>DCFS01000104.1:5782-13824 GCA_002319875.1 Treponema sp. UBA1798
GCTTTCACTTCCTTAAAAAAATATGATATACTGAGAGAATGCACTTACTGCCGAAAACTGCCGTTATTGATGAGCCGGTAAAAATTTTTTACCGGTCCCTGTTTACCCTTGTAGGGCCGATCGCACTTCAGAATCTGATAACTGCCGCAGTCAGCTCTGCAGATGTTATTATGCTCGGATACGTAGGACAGACTGCACTTGCCGCAGCTTCTCTGGCCGGGCAGATACAGTTTGTGCTCATGCTCTTTTTTACCGGCATATCGTCAGGACTTATCATGCTTACCGCCCAGTACTGGGGGAAAAAAGACAGCCGGTCAATAGAAACCCTTGCAGGCATAGCTTTCAAGATATCCTGTACGATGGGATTTATCTTATCATGTACCGCACTGCTGCGCCCTGATTTCCTTATGCTGATTTTTACAAATGACAGGGAACTTATAGCATCCGGCGCGGAGTATCTGCGTTACGTAAGCCTGTCATATTTTTTTATGTCATTTTCACAAGTCTATCAGGCAGTTTTCAAAAGTATCGAACGGGTAAAAATCGTTACCCTCATAAACGGTACGGCGCTTATCATGAATATTTTTCTGAATGCGGTTTTTATTTTTGGTCTTTTCGGAGTTCCCCGTATGGGAATAAGGGGAGTTGCCCTTGCAACGACGATTGCCCGCTCTGTTGAACTTTTATTCTGTATTTTCGTCTCAACGCATTTACGTGACATCCGTCTTAATCCTTCAATATTGTTTCATCATAACAGCGCACTGACTCATGACTTTTTTCACTATTCTATGCCTGCACTCGGAAACGAGTTTATCTGGGGAGCGGCGTTTGCGACGTATTCAGTTATTCTGGGACATATGGGAAAAGATATCGTAGCGGCCAATTCCGTTGTCACCGTAGCACACAATCTTGCAACCGTCGTCTGTTTCGGAATGGCATACGGCGGCGCAATCCTGCTCGGAAAGGAAATGGGTTCGGGAAATCTGGAAAAAGCAAAACGGGATGCTTCTCTTTTGTGGAAAAGTACGACCGCAGCAGGTATAGTCGGGGGAGTTTTGATTCTCCTTATACGGCCTCTTATGTTCGGGATGGCAACCCTTACTCCGGAGGCAATGAAGTATCTCAATATAATGCTCTATATCAACTGTTTTTCGGTAATCGGTGCAACTATCAATACTGTTATTATCTGCGGTATTTTCCGGGCAGGCGGAGATGCGCAATTCGGCTTCATCACCGACTGCATTATCATGTGGTGCGTATCGGTCCCGCTGGGACTGCTGTCGGCATTCGTTTTCAAGCTGTCGCCGATAGCTGTCTATTTTATTCTGTACCTCGATGAATTCGAAAAAATGCCTTTCATCATTCATCATTACCGCAGTGGTAAGTGGATACAGAATATCACAAGAAGTTTTACATAAAAGTTCCGGTACAATGCCCCTGTTATTTCATTCTCTCCTCTTGACGCTATGGCGCTATATACAGTATATTCATCACATCATAAACACTACATATAGCGTTTGTTTTTGTTATATACTAATTGGAGGCACTATATTATATGAAAATCATAAAACGCAGCGGCGAGGAAACGGCTTTCGACATACAGAAAATAATTACTGCAATCAATAAAGCAAATAACGAGGTCCCTGAAACCGAACGTCTGACCGGTAACAGGATTACAGCTATTGCTGATGCAATTGTTGAAGCCTGCAGAAAATCAATGCATGCCCTGAATGTAGAAGATATTCAGGATATGGTAGAAAACGGCATCATGAAGGCCGGTGCTTACGAGGTCGCAAAAAAATATATCACCTACCGTTATCAGCACGCGCTGATGCGTAAAGCCAATACAACAGACGAACAGATTATGAGCCTGCTCGAATGTAATAACGAAGAAGTCAAGCAGGAAAATTCCAATAAAAACTCCACCGTCGTCAGCGTACAGCGGGATTATATGGCCGGAGAAGTAAGTAAAGACATAACCAGACGTTTTCTGTTGGACGAAGATATCGAAAAAGCTCATGACGAAGGCATTATACATTTTCATGATGCGGATTATTTTGCACAGCACATGCATAACTGCGATCTGGTTAATCTTGAAGACATGCTCCAGAATGGGACTGTCATCAGCGGTACAAAAATCGATAAGCCTCATTCTTTTTCCACCGCCTGCAACATAGCAACGCAGATAATTGCCCAGGTAGCCAGTTCTCAGTACGGCGGACAGAGCATTTCACTTACTCACCTTGCTCCTTTCGTAGATGTCAGCAGGAAAAGGATCAGCAGGGATATCGAAGAAACGGAACAGACTTGTGGTATAAAATTTACCAAAGATCAGTTCGAATACATGGTGGAACGCAGACTGCATGAAGAGATTACCCGCGGCGTACAGACGATTCAGTATCAGGTCGTAACATTGATGACGACAAACGGGCAATCGCCTTTTGTTACCGTTTTTATGTATCTGAATGAAGCAAAAAACCAGCAGGAAAAGGCGGATCTTGCTCTGGTTATTGAAGAAGTTCTCAAACAACGTTATCAGGGCGTAAAAAATGAGAAGGGATACTGGGTAACACCGGCTTTTCCAAAACTCATTTATGTTCTGGAACAGGACAATATTACGCCTGGATCAAAATATTACTATCTTACAGAACTGGCAGCAAAATGTACTGCGCGGCGCATGGTACCGGACTATATTTCCGAAAAGAAAATGCTCGAGATGAAAGACGGTAACTGTTATCCGTGTATGGGCTGCCGTTCTTTCCTTACCGTTTATCATGACGAACAGGGTAAACCGAAATTCTACGGACGCTTCAATCAGGGAGTCGTAACCCTAAATCTGGTGGATGTTGCCTGCTCTTCAGGTGGAAACATGGATCAATTCTGGCAGCTTATGGATAACCGGCTCGAATTATGCAGGCGGGCGCTTATGGTCCGGCATAACAGGCTGATGGGCACTCCGTCTGATGTTGCCCCTATTCTGTGGCAGAACGGAGCGCTTGCACGACTCAAAAAGGGAGAGGTAATCGACAGTCTGCTGTTCAACGGTTATTCAACCATATCGCTTGGTTACGCAGGCCTGTGCGAGTGTACACGGTATATGACAGGAAAACCGCACACGGATCCTGAATCGACGCCATTCGCTCTGGCAGTAATGCGGAAACTGAACGAAGCATGTACTAAATGGAGAGAGGAAACCAATATCGCATTCAGTGTATACGGTACCCCGCTTGAAAGCACTACGTATAAGTTTGCAAAATGTCTCAAAAGGCGTTTCGGTATCATTCCTGGAGTAACTGACAAAAACTATATCACGAACAGTTACCATGTCCATGTTACGGAACCGATCGATGCTTTTACAAAACTGACATTCGAATCACAGTTTCAGGAACTGTCTCCGGGAGGAGCGGTAAGTTATGTTGAAGTACCGGATATGGAAAACAATATACCTGCCGTCATGGCACTCTTAAAACATATCTACGATAATATTATGTACGCGGAACTGAACACGAAAAGCGACTGCTGCCAGAAGTGCGGTTATACCGGCCAGATACAGATTGTTACGGACAATGATGGTAAGCTGGTATGGGAGTGTCCGCAGTGCGGTAACCGGGACCAGAGCTCCATGAACGTAGCCCGGCGGACCTGTGGATATATCGGAACGCAGTACTGGAACCAGGGCCGGACTCAGGAAATAAAAGAACGGGTGCTGCATCTCTGATATGTATTACGGAAATATAAAAACCAATGATATCGCAGACGGTGAAGGCGTGCGGGTTGCACTGTTCGTATCGGGGTGCAGAAACTGCTGTAAAGGATGCTTCAACCAGGAGTCATGGAATTTCCGGTACGGGAAACCATTCACGGCTGAAACGGAACAGTACATCATCACTGCGCTGGAACCGGAACATATAAGCGGTCTTTCGGTTCTGGGTGGAGAACCGTTTGAACCGGAAAACCAGCTTATTCTGTACCCGTTTCTGAAACGGGTACGGGAACGTTACCCGCAAAAGACCATCTGGTGCTATACCGGCTATATATGGGACAGGGACATTGCTCCATCCGATGGCCGCAGGCACTGCAGTGTCACAGACGGTATGCTTGCTCTCATAGACGTTCTGGTTGACGGTCCGTTCATTGAAGAACAGAAAAACCTCATGCTCCGGTTCCGGGGCTCAACGAATCAGCGGCTGCTTGTCAGAAGCGGAGATACGTTCAAGACGGAAAATCATACCGGTATGGCATAGATCCGGTTACGTTTTGCATCGTACTCTGATTGATGCTATACTGTTTGCATGCTTTTTCACAGCCGGTCACTGAAATTCAGAATTACACTCATTTCAGCAGTTTTTTCGTTTACGCTCGCTGTACTGATTACGCTGTTCAGTTTTTTCTGGTACCGGTCCTATACGACACAGAATATGGTACAGGCAACGGAATTCAACCTCCAGCTTATAGAAGGAATCGTCAACCGGCAGATATCCTCTATACAGATGGTAACACGCTGGTGCAGTACGAACCTGCAGATATCAGAATACTTCGGTAACCGGCAGCATGATACACAGCTGATGCTCGACGTATATGACCGCGTTACAGAAGAAATACAGAACAGTGCTGCGTCATACTATATCCGGAGAATAATTATTACCGATTTCAATGGAAAAACAATCCAGACAGGAAACCGCATGCCGCAGAGTCTGCCGCTTAATGAAAAAACGATGCTGCTGCTGAGTCCGCTCATAAAAAAGCGGAGTACTGCGTTCGACTACATAATAAGAGATCCTTTAAGTACCGAAAAAGACGACTTCATTATACCTGTCGTACAACCGGTTCTTCACGTATATACACGCCAGATCATCGCTTATGTGTATATCGGTGTCTCGGCGGAACTGTTTACCGATCAGCTTAAAAATTATTATATACAACCCGACAGCAGTATTTTCCTGACGCTCGGAAAAAACACCTACCGGCTTGACGGAAAAAGGGCGGTAAAATCTGATCCTGATTTCAGTTCAACGAAACATATTGCGGTAAGGACTGTAAACGAACATACGCTTACAGGTAAAATAAAGACGGAAAAAACCACGCATATATTTGTCCGCTATCCGTTTGAAACAGAACCGGTTTTCTTTACGCAGATTCTTTCCCGGCAACAGGAAACAAGGCAGATGCTGTTTTTTATTCAGATCACAGGTGCCATTCTGCTTGCACTTGTGATTTTTTCACTGATGCTGCGGAAAGTCCTGACAGGACTGATCGGAATTCCCGTTACAAAGCTTCAGGACCGTATGGCTGTGATATCTTCCGGTAATTTTTCATGTGATTCATCCATCGAATGGGATAACGAATTTGGAACTATCGGAAAAGGAATCAACACACTTTCACAGAATGTCAGAAATCTGATGCAGAGTAAACTTGATAATGAAAAACAGAAGCGGGAACTTGAATACAAAATGCTCCAGAGCCAGATAAATCCTCACTTCCTGTATAATACGCTCAATTCGATACGATGGATGGCAACAATCCAGAATGCACCGGGAATTGCTGAAATGGTAACGGCTCTTGCAAGCCTTCTTAAAAATATTTCAAACAATACAGCCGAAGAGCTGCCGCTCCGGGACGAGCTCAGTCTTCTTGATGACTACTTTACAATCCAGAAATACCGGTACGGCGGTTCGATATCAATGAACGTAAAAACTGAAAACAAAGCTCTTCTTGACGCAGTAATACCCCGGTTTACTCTGCAGCCGCTTATAGAAAATGCGATTTTTCACGGTATCGAACCCAAGGGTACGGCAGGCATTATAATAGTCAGCGTTGCACCGTGCTCCCTTGCAAACCGCAGTGCGGATATCCAGATCGACATAACCGACGACGGAATAGGAATGGATCGCGAAACAATTGACGAAGTTCTGTCAGGAAATACGGGAACCAGAACAGGTCTTTTCAAGCAGGTCGGACTGTCCAACGTTAATAAACGGCTGATCTTCGCATTCGGAGAGCAGTACGGAATATCCATCGACAGCAGGAAAGGGGAATATACCCGCGTTACCGTGCTGTTACCCGGACCGGAGAAGAGAAAAATATGACGAAACTGCTCATCGCCGATGATGAAATGCTGGTTCTCGTGGGACTGAAATCCATGATCAACTGGTCTTCGATGGGAATCGAAATTACCGGGACCGCGCATAACGGTGCACAGGCCCTTGAAATGATCGAATCCCTGAAGCCGGACATTGTGCTCATTGATATCAATATGCCGGTAAAAAACGGACTGGAAGTTGCCCACGAAAGCAGGGAAAAGTACGGCAAACTGCCTGTTTTTATTTTTCTGACCAGTTATGAAGAATTTTCTTTTGCCCGTGAAGCGGTAAGCGTACAGGCTCTCGATTATCTGGTAAAAATATCATTGACGCCGGAAGTGCTTGAAAAAGCAATGAAAAAAGCACTTTGCATCGTGCAGGAACTCAAGTCAGCTGTTTCCGATACACAGAATACTCCGGACCGGAAGGATACGTTAGCGCTCCTCCGGGACCGTTTTTTCCTGCGGTTATTCAATAACGAGATCGAAAGCCCTGCACAGTTACGGGAACAGGCCGGAGAACTCGGTATCAGTCTCGACTCTGCACAGTTTGCAGTTATCATCTGTGAAACAGCAGCCAGAGCGGGTGCTACGCTCACAAAAGATTCTCTTGTCAGATTATATACGAGTACTATACAGACAGCGGTTGAAACAGTCACGAAATATTTCCCCTGCTATGTAACAGGCCTGGATATGAAACACTTTGCGATTATGCTCATGCTCCCGGCAATGGAATACGGGCAATACCGGACAACAGCAGAAAAAATAATGACGAAACTGCAGGAGATTGTTTTTTCCTACTTCAGCGTTGATTTGTACTGCTGTGCAGGAATCCCGGTCAGTGCCTCTTCTGATATTTTCATTTCATACAGAAGCGCCACCCAGACCGGGACAGGAGGGAAAACACCGGTAAAGTTCGCACCTGAGGAGGAAAAAACTCCTTACAGAGACCGCATCTTAACACAGTTACAGGATTATATCCGGAAAAACATCACGAAACGTCTTTCCCTGAACGATGTCGCCGAAGAATTCGGTTTTACTCCCAATTATGTCAGCCAGATGTTTGCAAAATCAGGTAAAAGCGGGTTTGTCGAATATGTAACAGCGGAAAAAATCTCTGCGGCAAAAAAAATGCTGGAAAGCGACAGCAATCTTCTTGTATACGAACTTGCGGACAGACTCGGCTTCGAAAGTGCTTTTTATTTCAGCACCGTTTTCAAAAAGACAGAGGGATGCTCTCCCTCTGAATACAGGGAGCGGCTTACTTCAAAACAGCAGTGATCTGCGTTTTATATGATACAAGGATACGGTAAACAGTCTCAGGCCATGTCTGGCGTAATCTTTGATCGGTAACAGGAACAGCTTCTATACTGATCCTGATGCCGGAAGGGCTTTCAAACAGGACGCTGCCTGTACTGCCGACAGTTACTTCAGCGCAACAGGCAGCCGGTTCCCTGCATGTACATAATTCAGGTTCAGATGCCGTCATCAGCGTAAAAACAGCCTCTCCGTATGTACCGGCAAGGATATCCGTGATGGTGATCCGCGCGCCCTTCTCAAACAGGATTGAACGGCGGTATGAATCAACGTTGCTTTCAGGCGGATAAAGCGCTGAAAGTTCCATGGAAATAGATGACATCTTTTCTTTACATTGGTAGCGGACCTGCTTTGCACGACATTGCGGTTCCGATCTTTGCTGTACCGTACCGAAATTCGTTACATTATGATAGCATGACTGCATCGTCCAGATATCATAACGGTCAGGAGAAAATGTTTTCCGTGAATATGTTTCAACACCGAGGTCGATAATAAACGGTTTCCCCCGCTTATAAAGAATGATACTGCCCGTATCATTATGAGAGTGACTTCCGCCGTTGCTTCCGGCCTTTACTGCAAGACAGAATTCCGCATCCCTGCTTATAAAGAGCCCCGTACTTTTATAAAAAATATCCTCAGGTACCAC
>DCFS01000104.1:14201-17554 GCA_002319875.1 Treponema sp. UBA1798
CCCGCATTCCGTACCTTTTTCCAGTCAGCAGCACCCAGCGACATAAGCAGCCGGCTTCCGCATCGTTTGCCGAACAGGAATTCACGGATACCTGCATAACCGGCAATTGCAGCACAGTCGCCGAAATTCAAATAATAACGTTCTGAAACATGTACATTAACGATATACTCTGCGATATTCCGTATTTTTTTCTCCTTATAAAGGAGACCATATACGCCTCCGCTGACCGCATTGAATACTTCCAGTGCATTAAACAGGCACAGTCCTGCATGCCGGTAATACTGTGCGCCTTCACTGCAGCACCCGTCTTCACCGTAACCGGAAAGAAAACGGTCCATACTGTATGCGGCACGTCTTAAAATACGCCGCCGGACAGTATCAGTATCAGGTGTGTTTAAGCGGCTGCAGACTCCGGGAACAAAGGCTGCAATAAGTATATTCTGCGTACACCAGGCCGTCCAGTTATTCGTCGGCTCATTATTGTATCCCATCCACCAGAACCTGGTGGTAAGATAGGGAATAAATATACGTTTCTGAAGTTCTGTTTCGATACGCCTGCAGATTGCAGGATCTGCTGCATCGAGCCCGGTATGCAGCAGATAATGAATCACCGCGAGCTGACTGCCGGTTTCACAGGCAAACAGATCAAGTACGGGACGTTCCGGATCCGGCAGCGGAAACTGCGGACTGTCACGTATATAGCTGTTATGCGCAGGGAGCTGCCATCCGCTTTCTTCGCAGAGCGCATATATTCCGTTAACAATCGTATCAATAAAACGTCCCGTATGCTCCAGACATTCAGCCAGAACCAGTACGTTAAGTACCGTTCGCCGGGTAAAATACACATTCTCAAAACGGACACGGTTTCCCGTACGGCAGAAATCCATATAGAGAACCGCAGGGACAGGTACAAACGCATAATCAATATACTTCTCTGCTTCCCTGATAATATACGACTGAAGATCAGGATCAGGCGTATTCCAGCCGTGCCGGTCATCAGATGCGGGATATGGTGCAAAATCATTCAGGTGTGCAGGCAGTTTTTCAAGCAGTTTCTTAAATGATACCATTGTTACCTCCGAAACTTAAGGAAACACTGATTAAACCCCGATCGCGAATCAGTGTTTCTTCAATAAAGCAGAACTGTCCGGTTTCCGTCCGTACGGTTATATACCATAACGTTTGCAAATCCGGTACATCCGTCAGCAGAAAACATGTCTGTAGGAGCAGCAAATTCCGTATGTGCTATGACAACCGTATACCATCTGTCATTGTTCCGTATATTCCAGGCTTCGATTTTTTCCGGAGAAAAAAGCGCACTCTGCTGAGCCCCGCGGACTGTCGAATATACCGGTACCTTCTTTACATCCATACCTGCACCGCGGACTTCCCGGTCCGTATTCAGAAACAGGCATGCGGCCATGCTGCAGAATCCTTTTTTCTGAACAGCCGCTGTGACCGTGCAGTTCTCCATTTTCAGGTTATAATGCCGTGACATAGAAGTATGCAGCATTTCCAGACTGCAGGAATCACCGGAATCAGGAAAAAAAAGCATTGCTCCCGTCTGTCTTCCTGAAAACAAAAAGGTATGGTTGTCTTTTTTCAGAACAGTACCGGTATCGCTGAAGTGAAAGTACTGACGACAGGTATGGAGAGTTGCATCGCGGCAGGTAGTCCCCCCGGCATCAAAAAATTCATCGCAGAAAAAAACCATGTCCGGTTTGATAAAAACAATCCGCCGGTTTACGAGTACGCCTCCGTACTCCAGCTGAAGATATCCGGTATGCGAGCCTTCGCAGTAATCGTAATCGTCAGTCGTAACAAATTTCTGGTTCATCGGACGGCAGAATGAAGACGCACTCCAGCTGTCCTTCCAGCGGCAGTAATTAATACCATCTACTGTAACCGTATTATGTGCTTCCGCATTCTTAAAAACGAACCGTTCCTCTTTGGAAACATAGGTAAAACGGCCGGAATCGCAGAGTATATCTTCGCCGCCTGAAAAAACGTCGGTATGAAGCTGATCCGAATGGCCGTGCCCTGCTCCGAGCGTTCCGCAATGAAAATGCACATAGGTGCTGTCTTTCTGCCAGCCGGTACGGAAAACCATATTACCGCTTTCAGAAAAATACATCGATGCTTTTTCAGACAGCTTTGCCGGCATTGCTTCATAGGCAAGTTCTGCAGCATAACCTGTATCCCATATTGTATCGAAATCAAAGCAGGGAATACTGCAGGCTTTCATGGATGCATCTTTAAATAACCATGCACCACGGGAAATATTGTAACTGATATCAAGATCGTCGCTATCACCCATCATCGGCTGGTGATGATCGGGTTTCTGGAAATACTGTGCAGCCCTGCACATGGCGTATGTTTTACTGCGGATCGTAGTGCTTACCGGCACTTTGTTTCTGTCTGCAAGAATAAGTACATCAAGAAAATCATGAAGTACTTCGTTGTGGTACATAGGACTCTGTTCCCAGTGCATGCCGTCGCCGTATACCTGCATCGTAATTTCCTGTTCAAGCCGCTCCAGGGCAGTACTGCAATAGTTTTCCCCTCCCGGAAGCACAAGTCCAGCCATAAAAAGTCCGTGATTTGCCAGCACACCCCAGTTGCTTATCATATTGAAATCCGTATATGAAGAAACAATATACTCTGCATGTTCCCTGATACTGTCCAGCAGGAGCTTCACCGTTCCGTTGTCAAGTGCCGTACTGTTCCGGAAATACTGAAACGCTTTTATCCAGTATTCAAGACGGAAACCGGCTTCAATTGTCCGCCATGCAGGTGCACAGGCTGGGTCTGTCCGCTTTACCGTCATAACCCAGTCAGCCAGTTGTTCTGCGAACGCCTTCGCATAGGATTCCTTACCGGTTACCGCATACGCCTGGCCGAGGCAGATCCAGTACCGCATGCGGTTTAATGAATACGTCCATTCGGCATCATCATCCGGCTGATAAAGCCAGTCTATTTTTTCCGGAAAATCAACAGGGAAGAAAGTACTTTCAAGATCCCACCGGCAGTCGAAAATAAAACGCCGCCCGACAGTTTCATCAGCCTTCCGCAAAACTTCAGCGTTTTCCGCCGGACAGCGGTTTATTACATAGGAAACGATAGAATTTACTTCATCAGGTTCAAAGAACAGGTGAACATCGCGTAATGAATATTCTCTTTTCATATAGTAACTACCAGTATGGCTGCCAGTCCTTCAGCAGCCTGGTCAGTGCCTCCATATAAAAATAATCTCCCCAGCTGACACATTCGTCGACGCCTTCCTGTGTACAAGTATTAAAGGGAGATTTTTTACTGTACGTTCCATGAAAAACCAGTCCGTCCGACAGAGAAGG
>DCFS01000276.1 GCA_002319875.1 Treponema sp. UBA1798
TTTAGCAGGTTTTATGACAAAAGCAATGTCAAGTTGAACTTTTTGTTAGAACCTCTTCTATTTGAATTCTCTAGTATTTAACTTTCGATAAAGATTCCAAGCTTTGTCCATTCTACGGTTATACTAAATCATTGACTTATCAATAAACTATCATTATTATGATAAGCATGGAGGTGCTTTACTATGCCTGTTATTAGACCTGTATCTGACCTGCGTAATAACTTTACTACAATTTCCGAAACTGTTCACAATGACAATGAACCTGTCTTTCTGACAAAAAATGGTGTCGGTGATATGGTCGTCATGTCCATTGATTATTATGAACAGCAAATGGCCAGACTCGAATTATATCAAAAGCTCAATGTTGCCCGAACTGAAATAGAAAATGGCGCTGTCGGAAAAGATGCTAAAAAACTTCTGCAGGAACTGATGACTAAATGAACCAAGATTCCTACAAAGTCTTAATATATCCCACGGCGGAAAGTGATCTTCGGGAAATCAAAGACTACTTTCAAAATACATTGCAAAACATCTGCTGATAAACTTTTCAGCAAGTTCTATAAAGATATTGAGCTGCTTGAATCTTTTCCATTTTCGTTTCCGCTTGTCAGAGATCCTTATTTAAGCAGTCTTGGATATAGAATGATTCCTGTCGATAATTTCCTTGTTTTTTATGTTGTAAAAGATAAGGAAGTTCAAGTCCATCGTTTTATTTATGGTAAGCGTAATTATCTTAATTTGCTGAAATAATGAAAAATGCGCGCCCGCAGGGTCGTTCTAACAAGTCATTATGCGGATAGTTTTGTCGGAAACACGTTAACGATTGCAAGCGCACCTGAGCCCATAAAAAAATAAAACTATCTCAGCCAGCGGAAACAGGACAAAAAAACAGAGGGCTGCTCCCGAGATTACCCGCGGGGCAGCCCTCTGTTTCATACCGCAGCAGCGGTCTCTTTTTTATTCTCCCGCAAACTGACCGACCAGTTCAGGAAAATCATAACTGTGTTCCACAAAGTAGCGGAGGTCGAAATCTTCATGCGTAACAACAACCAGAATCGTGGCGTGTACGGAAAGGTATTCCGAAATTGCCTTCATTACATGCAGGCGGGTCTCAAAGTCAATGTGGGCAAACGGTTCGTCAAGGAGCAGAATGTCGGGTTTTGCAGTAAGCGCACGGGCAATGTCCATGCGTTTCATTTCACCGGACGACAGCGACTGAGGATATGCGTCCAGATGAGCGCTTGTAAGCCCTACTTTCTCAAGATTTGCGGCAAGTTCCTCAACAGTTCCCCCGGAACCGGCTTCGGCAATCTGCCGGAACGAATCCCTGATACTGAGATCGGGAAAAAAAGAAAACCGCGAGTCCTGCTGTACAACGGTCATACGGCGCCGGAACGGCTTAAAGGCCGCGGGGTCTCTGCCTGACTCGCCCGGTTTAAGAGCGATAAGATCTGCTCCCTCCATGACGATCCGGCCTTTAGTGCCGTCCATCAGGCGGAGGATCGCCTTGATCATGCTCGACTTTCCGCAGCCTGACGGACCGGTAATGCCGTAAATCGTTGACCGCTCAAAGACAAGGTTCAGACCCTTGAAAGCGGTAAAAGTCCGTTCTCCAAAGATGCCGCGTTTGAAATAGGTCTGCGACACGTCCTGCAGCTCAATCGCGGTACCGGAAGCGCCCTTCTTTGCTTCGGGCTTCTCGTAGTCTTCCATTTCGGGAAGGCTGTCCAAACGCTTGATGCTGCCGTCTTTGAGCATAAAGGCCTGATCGAGCGAAAGTTTCTTGATAAAGTCGAGGTCGTGGCTGACCATAAGGAAAGTCTTATCTTTGGCAGAAAGGATGTCCTTGTTAAGGAATTCCACGAAGTGCTTACGGAGATTGCGGTCAAGATTGACTGTCGGTTCGTCCAGAAGGATCAGATTGCCGCTCCGGGACAGAAGAATCATCAGGGTGATACGCTGCATCTCGCCACCGGAAACCTCGTCCGGGTAGAGCCGGGCGAAAGCAGTGAAATCAAGAGCAAAGTAATCCCTGAGCCGCTGCTCGATGATGGACTTACGTCCCGGTGCAAGCAGGGCAAGATTCTGGTCAAGTGTCAGAGCAGGATTCATAACCTGCGCTGTTTCCGCCGGTACGAACACGAGACCGGACTGTGCAATCTGCGACCAGGAGTCAAAGTCAAGCTTACGACCGTAAGAATAAGCGTTGAAGCCGTTTACTTTCATCTCACCTCCGAAAGTAAAGACCTGCGTAGACAGGATGCCGGCAATCGATTTCAGAAATACAGACTTACCAGTGCCGGTCGGCCCCATGATAACGGTTGCCGATTCGGACGCTACAGAGAAATCGCAGTCTCTGAGAAGCACGCGCTTACCGAGATGTATCGAGAATTTATGAAGCGATATAGGCGTCATGCATTTTCCTCCTTGCTGTCGTTCAACATAAGCAGAAAAGCGACACTAATTGTTATAAGCAGGATAGACGGCAGCCAGAAGAGAACGGGATTTCCGCCCTCGAACAAGGCGTCGCGGTGAGCAGCAATCAGAGCGCCCGGACTCAGATGAGCAGGCGTACCATAACTGCCGAACCCGAGCTGAATGATAAAGCCGAACGAGCAGTCCAGCACAAGTGTCTTGAGCAGAATGCCTGCTGCAACGCGCTTGAGCGTGTTCCGCATCAGGGCTGTGTTCATAAGCACGGCAAGGATGCGCTGCTTGGTAAAACCGTAAGAACGGAACGACAGGCTGTATTTGCGGTTATAGAGGTCCGACAGCGGAATGGATATGCTCCGGACAGCCTCAGGCAGCGTGGTCACAGTCGCCGCTAACACGAACACGATAAGAGACATCGTCGTCGAAGCTGCACTGGAGTGACGCGCCAGATAACCGGACACCGGCGCATAACAGAACAGGGCTACGAGAATTGACGGGATAGACTCAATGGCGTTCAGGACGTTTGCAAATCCCCTGCCCACCCGCATCGACAAGACACTGATGTAGCCGAGCGAAACGCTGAGGATCATCGCGAACAACATGGTCGCCACAAGGGTGATCGAGAGTTCCCGGAACGACAAAAAAAGAGAATGAAGATAGCCTGATTCGACGATGCCGGCAGGCGCAAGGCCTTCAAACAGCCCTGATGGCAGCCAGGCCAGCGCAAGGGGCATTGCCAAAACAACGAGGCAGACGATTCTGAGAATATTAGATAGCTTTTTCATACCACCTCGGATAAATCAGAAACAGAATAGTTTTCACAAGGAAAGCTACTACAGCGTTCACACACAAAAGAATAAAAACGGAAGCTACGAGCAGATCCGTATTCGTCGAAAGCAGCGCATCAAGCAGCGTACTGCCAAGTCCGGGGAAAGAGAATACAATCTCCGCGATGGTCACCGATCCGATGATGGCCGGCACCTTGCCTGCAAGATACGGGATAAACCGCGGCAGGCTCGAAGAGAATAGATATCCGGAATAGGTCCCCTGCATCGGAAAGAACCGCCCCAGACCGTGACCAAGTGTGGAAAACACAATCGCGTGGGTCGTCTCAATCTGGCTGAGCATGTCGGTCTTAAGGAAATTCGTAGCATCCCAGGAAAGACCTCCCAGCATAACAGTAATGAAAGCGATGATCGGAAACGGAGCATCGCTGCCAAAGGCATTAGCCAGAACCCAGAAGCCGACAAACAAAGGGACTGCAGCAAGAACCGAAGTAAGCAGTCCCAGAACTCTGTCAACGCGCTCCGGTCCGTTATATCCGTGATGCCTCGCCAAATACCGGCCGGTCACGGCGTAAGCTGATCCGGCAAGGGCGATAAGCGTAAGGATAATGAGCGACATCAGGGCAAGCGGCAGTGTGACAGCCGCCCCCGAAGCAATGATCCGACCGGAACTAAAGCCGGGATGGGCAGTAGAAAAATCCTGCGAACCGGTGATAAGAAGCAGGAAAGAGCGTCCCGTCTGGGCATAGCTTTCGACCGGCGCACCGATCGAAAGCAGATAAAAACCAGAAAGTATTGCAGTTCCCGCTACAGCGAATACGATTCCGTGAATAAGGAATTCCCGAACCAAAAAGCGCAAAAAACGCATACGGTTTACTCCTTGAATTTCCAGTCTTCTACTGAAAGGAATGGATTGTCGGTAGCAATGGCAACATTCTCCAAACCACGCGAGTACACGTCCTTCTCCAGTGAGCACAGGTACAGCGCGGGTGAGAGTTCGCAAATTCTCTGGTTGATTTGAAGAGTAAGGTCAACCCATTTGGCAGTGACGACTTCCTTTTCCCACGAGTCGAATAATGCGTTCAATTTGCTGTCGGCTGCGCCGGTGACATTCATGCTACCGTTGGAACGATACCAGTCGCCGATGCTTGAATAAAGATTATCGAAGCCGTCGCAGTACATGAGCGCCAGCTCATATGATTTTTCAGTATAAACCATGCGTTTGAAAACCTGGTCGCCGGTACGTTTTGCTTCGACTTTCAATCCAATCGCCGCAAGCTGCTTCACGATACCGTCTGCCATTTTCGTGCCGAATTCGCCCATAGAGTCAGGGTAAAGAAGAATGGCATTCTGACCGGTGACACCGCCGGATGCGGCAAGACTCTTTGCTTTTTCAAGGTTATAAGCCAGAAGGTTGGGCATAGGTTCGTTCACATACTCGGGGATATTCGCCGAAAAAAGATTTGACGGGAACGGACCGTTGTTAAGAATAACACCTGTTTTCTGATCGGTGATCGACGGAATGAGCGACGGCTTATTGAGAGCCATTGCCATCGCCTGTCGGCCTTCAGCGTTCGGGAAGAGCTTGGTGTTGATCGCCACTTCATAGAAGGCGAAGGGCATATACGAGTTGATGTCTACGTTGGAAATCTTTGCAACAGCAGCACGATCCATCGGATTTGTCTCAAGGATCAGATTGACGCGGCCCTTGCGCAGTTCGTTCATCCGGATGACAGGATCTATCACTTTCTTGATCACGAGCGTATCAGCCTGCGGCCGGTTCTTGAAGTAACTCCCGTTTGCTTCAAACGTGACCCATTTGCCGATTTCCCAGCCGGAAAGTTTGAACGGACCGGTGCCCACAGGTGCTGTAGCGAATTTACGTTCGTTCTCCCCTGCACGCATGTTCACCTGCATCTCCTGCCCGTTATATTTAGAAGGAATAATCTTGAAGGTAAGCACCGGATAGGCGCGGAACTCAGGCAGCGGGTTTATGAATTCAATACGGACTGTCTTATCGTCAACGGCGGTAACGCTCTGTATGAACGACATAAGATAATCACGTTTGGGTGATTCATTTTCCTTGTTCGTGTACGCTGCAAAAGAATATGCAACGTCAGCGGCAGTGACGGGAGTACCGTCGTGCCAGTTTACGCTGCGCAGCAGCGCTGTATAGGTCTTTTTGTTTACAGGGTCCTGTTCAATGCTTTCTGCAAGGGCAAGTTCGGAATAGAGCTTGCCGCTGGTTTCATCAACCTCAAAGTTGACAAGACCGTCGAAGACCAGCTCATCGGCGTTCAAACCGGAAGTGTTCTGAGCCAAAACAGGATTCAGCGAGTCAGGAAGCACCGACTCTGCAACCACGATACCTTTCGGCTGGGATTTCCACACTAAAAACGCACCGACTGCCGCCAGTATGAGAACAGCCACTATTACAATGACCACTATGCTTTTTTTACTCATTTTCATTAACGCATCCTCACAATGAATGAACTGTAGACGACCACTTCGCCTTCATAATTTTCTGTCTTGCCTTTCTGAACCTCAAAGAAATATTTGTCGCTTGTCAGCTGGCTGCCCGCGTTCAGAACAGGCCATGAATTGCCGACCTTGTACCCGCGGTTAACCAGGTCTTTCATGTTGTTTTTCTTAATAAGCTTTCCGCTCTTGGTATTTTCCGAAAAGACACGGACCGTGCGGTTATCCTTCAACGTGATAACCAGGTCGTTCATCTGATTCTTGGGGATGGAAATCATGCCCCACCAGTATTCATCCTTCTTCGCATCGTCAGCACTGAACTTTGCAGGCCGGCTCTTTTTACTTTCGGCTGTTGAACCGGGATCAGGATTAAAAAGTCCGATCATGATCGGCATGACAACTTTGCCGCGGCTTGCAATTTCTTTGGCGGTGCGGATTTCCGCATTCACCTGGGAGATTTTGTTTTCAAGATCTTTTTTCTGGTCGTTGATATCATCCAGAATATCCTGACCGATATCGTTCGGATAACGTGCGGCGAAATCGAGGAATTCCCTGGATATTTTATCAATGTTTTCCTTTACTGATTGATAGTGCGAAAGAATTTCCTCAAGCGACATGCTGCCGTTCTTTCCCTTGTCCGGGGTACGGGCAAATTCTTCGCCGATGCGGTTCTTATAGTCATAAGCGCGCTCGCGGATCTCCGACTCACGCTCGATAGAAACATCCTGATGAGCTTTCTTGAAGCTGCGGATATTGGCAGAAACGCCGGCAGCTTTCACCACGTTTGACTTGTTCGCGGCGGAAATAATGTCGTTTTCGGCAGCGGAATAAGCGGCAAGAGCAGCGTCATAGGCAGCTATTTTGTCGTCGAATCCCTCGACTGCACGGGCCTTGGCCGCCTGATTGTTAAGCGCAGACTTCTTCGTAAGTATCGAACTGACCATATCAATTTCTCTACTGGCAGAAGAAAGTTCATCACCGTCGCCGTACACTTTCAAAGCCGAAGCATACAAATTTCTGGCAGCCGTCAGTTTTTCTGTCGCAAGCAGAGCGCTGATGCGTCCCGCTGAAAGGACAGAACCCTTTTTACAGATATCGGGCGGAAGCTTGAGAGCCGGATCAATGGCAAGGAACTTGTCTATTGCAGTGTTGCACGCAGTAAGCAGTTTAGGCTCGTTGGAAGCTTTGATACCGTCAGAGTCCGTAAGGGCAGTCGCGCCGGCATTGTACAACGTAATGTAATTCTGATACTTTTTGTTCATTTCTTTGCTGCGGATATCGCTCCAGTAAGCGGCAGCGGCGGCAGGCTCACGCTCATTCCAGGCTTTTACGCCGCGGGCGATCGCTTTATCATCGGCAGACCCTCCGCCCATAGTGGCGCAGGATGCAAGCATTACGGCTAAAACAGCCGTGAATAAAAATCCATACTTTTTCATTCAGAAACCTCCTTCACAAGACGGAAACCGACATCGGGATATCCGATGGAACCGTCAATTTCGCGGAAATTCGAAACACGCAATTCTGCAGGGCCGTCCATCCATGACCCGCCCTTAACAATGCGAAGAGTCGATGCCGGATCTTTGCTGTGAGTCGACGATGTCCACTCCCACACATTGCCCGCCATATCGCTGAGTCCCCAGGCATTTTTGCCGTTTTCAAAGGCTCCCACCGGAGACGGGGCAGTAAAACTGCCGTTACCTTTGCAATTCGCCTTTTTGGAGTCAGCCGGACTATCATCACCCCAGGGGTAAATAGTTTCCCTGCCGGCACGGGCTGCTTTTTCCCACTCTTCCTCTGTCGGGAGCCGGTATTTGCAGCCGGTCTGGGCTGAAAGCCACTCCGCATAAGATTCGGCGTCTTTCAAGCTCACACCAACCACCGGCTGGTTTCCCTGATTATAATCAGAATTATCAAAGTATTCGGGAACGGATTCAGCGCGGGTAGCATGAAGGAAAGCCGCATAACGGGCATTCGTAACCAGGCCGACGTCGACAGCATAGGAATCCGTGGTAACGACACGGGCAGCTTCTTTCTTGCCGGCGCGGGTATCCTGTGCTACAGCACCTGCCGTAAACTTGCCGGCGGGTACGGTAACGGATGCAAAGGCATTATTAACATCATCAAAATGAACGTAGCAGGCATCAACAGCATTTGCGGCATCCAGTTTTTTCATTGCAGCAGATGATGGAACAGATCCGGCGAAAGCGGTTGAAACAGTCAGCGTTACCGGTCTGTTGCGATAATCGTCTGAGGCAGGATAATCAATATTAACAGTACCAAGAGAATCGGTCCTGACTATAGTGCTGACAACTGGTGCAGATTCCACAGCGGCGTCGGTCGGAAGAGACGGAGTCTCCCAGGTGACAGTCAGCGGAAAGCCGGTAACAGGATTGCCGGAAGAATCGGCTGCTTTTGCCGAGAACCGGGAAGAAGGATCTATAAAACCATCCTTAACCGACACAGTAAGAACAAGAGCCTTGGATTCTTCCGCACAAATCGCCTCAACCTTGCGTGAGATAAGTTCCGTGCCGGAAGGTTGAGTGGTCAGCAGTTCGGTTTCGCCGTTATCAGCAAGTACAGCAAGAATAGCGAGCGACTCGTTTATTTTATCAGCTAAACCGGATTTGTCCTGGATACCGTTGACACGCGCGGACAAACTGGTCCGCAGCGAGTCGGTATAAGCCTTCTCTTTCTTGTCCCAGTCAGTAATTTTGATCCGGTACGTAACCGCCGGGGAAGAACCCTTTTTTGCTTCAGCATACGACCTGATGTCACCCAGCCGGGCCTTCACCGATTCGTCACTTACATTGACGCGGGAAGCTTTCGCGTCAACGGCTCTCAAAGTTGCAGTCAAAGCGCTCGACACAAGGTCGCGTTTCGCTTCAAGAGCGGCTTCCTCATTTGTCGCCCCTTTGCCGTAACCATAATAAAAACCATCTTCCTGTTTGACCAGCTCCGGACTGGTTTTTGCGAAAGCAATCCCGCCAACCAGAGCAATGCAAACGGAAACCAAGAGAACCGGTAAACGGTTCCGCCTCATAGATTTATTCATACACATATCTCCTGAAAAAGTTACTCCAACAAGCTTATACATACCTGTTATTAATTGACATCATTGTATATCCATAACCAGCTGATAAATATAAATTAATAATAATTATTATTTATATGAAAACTCTTTTCCGTACAGCAGCCGCTCCTCCTCTGATGCATATTTCTTACACATATTAATGACACGTATCTTAAGGTCCTTTGACGGGCCGCATATAGATAGAAGAAAAACAACAGTCTACTGTAAACCCGCCGGAAAGAATCTGCACATAGAACCGGACTGTTATTTGCTGACAGACTATTCAGAATTCCAAGGGGAACCTTCAGGAATCTCCCTGTGTACATATTCTCTGAAATAATTACATCTAAATGTTTTTCTGTCAATCAACAGAATAAAAGAGAAATGAGAGAAAAAAGAGAAATAGGATAAATAAGAGAAAACAAAATCATAACGTATAAATTGATAAAATTTATTAATTTTACACAGGTAATAATTTTAAAAAAATAACATGACTCTGCCGTCATTCGGTATCTTAAAAGAAAAAGAGCAATGCTGCTCCTGATTCAGGCATTTTTATTATTTATATAGTATATACTTATGAATTATTTAATTAAGACAGCCGGTTATATTCAATGACAGTATCAACTGACAATCTGTTCTGCCGTACATACGATCGTTCTGATACTGCAGGTACGGCAGGTTATAGCCAATACCATTTTATGCTGGTATACTTAAAATATATCTAAATACCTTGACGGCTCTGATAATCGTTTTATTATTCCCGTATACCAGCGGAACTATGACTGGAAAACACAGCAGTGCAGGCAGCTTTACGACGATCTTGTACAGATAATAAAAAAAAGACTGCATATCATTCGACAAGCTTATTGCAAATAATCCGAAATAAAAAAATTTCCACGATCAGCAGCGTATACTTTACGTTCAAACGTATCATCACTTCACATACTGACGCAAAAGACGCCGTTTCTTCCATACGTGCGCGGCTCAATCACATCGACATGACAGTTATGTATCCGTTTCTACTTGCACTGTTCAGCCATGAAGAAAAACAGGAAATCACCCATGACGATGTACAGCGTCCGCTGTCGTGCATTGAATCATTCATTCCGGCTGAACAACAGGCAGAAAAAGCCACTCTTGACGACGAAATTAACCTGACGGGCCGCAAGCAGCGGGGTATTAAACCCTCCGCACGAATAAAGCGGTCAATAAGAAAATATATAATTAAAAACCAATACAGCGCTATCGGGATCATAACCGTATAAATTTATTCAGTAATATGGCCATTTCTTCTTCTGTTTCTACGCACTGCCCCTCGATCCACTTTACTAAGACCTGGCATAACCCTGATGCATGGAACGAAACATAGTACATGAGTTCCCTTTTTGTCCATCCGGAATTACTATGTGTCCTGGTCTGCTGACTCTCAATAAGTGGTTCTAAATACTGTGAGAATTCATCCTGAAGAACTGAGATCAAATTGTTTTTATTCAGCACCAGGATAAAATTCCGGTGATTTTTAAAAAATGAAAAAAATATCATTGCTATTGCATAAAGGGAAACAGATTTGACGGCTTTCTTTGCCTGTTCCGTTTGAGAGAATTCGTCAATAAGCGTTTTGATATACGTTCGAAGAATATCTTCTTTTGATTTGAAATTTCTGTAAAAAGAATTTCGTGCTACAAGAGCTTCCTGAGTAATCCGGGCGACGCTCAATGACTCAAAATTATTTTTTTCTAACAGTCCCAGTAATGATTCGATAATCAATATCTGAGTTTTTTTTAATTTCATAAATGCTCCCTGGTGTGTATTTTTGGAACATTTTTTAGCATTATGTTCCATTTATTCCCAAAAACATTGACATCACACTTTACTATCATTATATCATATTTATAAATGGAGCAGGGTGTTCCAATTATTAAAGCCTGCAAATTTAACCGTCCTGTAAAAGGCGGTATTGAAGGAGTTGTTATGAAAAAAAATTTTTCTATGGATCGCCGGCAATCAAAAAGAATGATCATGCGTTCATTCTCCATATTGACTGCGAGTGTGATGCTTGGCCTTTCTGGTCCGGCTCTTATGGCAGAAACTCAGGTACAGGGCACTAAGAATACGCTGCCTAACCGTGGAGTCCCTCTTTTCGTTGATATCGAAAAAGACCTGCTTCCAAAAGCTGATGCCGCGCTGGATTCGTACTACGTAAACTGCTGCTTTGAAGCCGATGGAAAGCAGCTTGGATTTGAATGGCATGAGATGATTTACCGGCTGCCGCAGGGAAGTTTTACGTCTACTGAATTCCTGCTGATGAACGGATCGGATGATCATTTCTTCCCGAATACTCTTTCTGAACCATTTACACAGAATAACAGTATCCCTGATGGGCAACTCTCTGTTTTTTCTTCGATCGGTGAACTAAAAGGAGATCAAAAAGGGATGACACTGCGGCTTCAGTCGGATAAAGGAAATGTCAATGTTTCTTTACGGCCGCGAAAAGAAGTTCTTTACAACGGGACCACTGGATTGCTTAATCTTGCAGGCAGCAAATCGTATGAGTATGCCTATACAAATATGGATGTAGAAGGAACCGTTACGATTGACGGTAAAGATTATAAAGTTAAAAATGCGACTGCATGGTTCGACAGACAATGGTCCGGCGCTCCCGAAGCGGTCAGCGGAGATGATCCAACGAAGATGATGTCGAGTTCATGGCTGTGGCTCGGTATGCCGCTCAATGGGGATCTGAGCGCTGCTATTTCGCTGTGGGATCTTTATGCGGATGGAGGAAGAAATGCATGTGCAACAATACTGAACAAAAATGGAACACAAATCAATGTTCCGGCAAATATCAGCTATGACGGTATTTGGACAAGCAGGAGCTCCGGTAACAAATACCCGCGAAAAATTCATGTTGCTATTCCCGACGAAAAAATTGATTTTACTCTGGAATCGTTAATTACCAACCCGGATTTTGTCCACAGTGACGGCAAAGGAGCCCCGGGATGCCAGGTTCTGTGCAAAGCAGAAGGAACCTGCCAGGGTAAGGCATTCAGCAGAAATGTAATAGTGGAAATGATTGGCGATCTTTGCGGAAAGTAAATTACTATTCCAGATTCCTTTCATAGAACGATACAGCCCGGTTCTGCAATGGCTGCCGGTAGTTGCTGTGGATGATCCCGCGTAAATACTGTATGACATTGCCGGGCTGTTATACAGGTTTGCCGATCTGCCTTTCCTCACTGGTCTGTACGATAGTCTTGAACAGCTTTCAGTATAGACCTTTCCGGAAAGGCTTTTTGTACTATCTGAGTTTTCTGCTGAATAAAGCAGTTCCCCCTGCAAGAATGCCTGTTCCGATAATTCCGAGCGGTATAAGCTGTGGTAAGAGATATTTCAGCGGAGATGCTTTCAGATAAATTGCGCGGATGCATTCCATCATATACCGCATAGGATTTACCAGTGTTATGTACTGAAGCCACTGCGGCATGTTGTCAACGGGAAGCAGAAAACCGCTGAGCAGAATCATGAATATCATGAAGAACCATGCGATAAACATTGCCTGCTGCTGCGTACCGGCAAGTACTGAAATAAACAGGCCCAGTCCGAGTGTCGCAAACAGATAGAGTATGACAGAACTGTACAGAAGCAGGATGGAACCTGCCCGATGTATAGTAAAAATAAACCCCGACAGTATGAGCAGAATAAAAAGTTCCACACAGGCATATACAAGGAACGGAAAAAGCTTTCCTGCGATTATTTCAAGTTTTGAAAGCGGCATTACAAGCAGCTGGTCAAGTGTCCCTGTTTCTTTTTCACGTACCAGACTTGAAGCTCCAAGCATGAGTGTCGTAACGGTAATTATTAAGACTGCAACACCCGGAATCATATATGATTCGTTGCGCAGTTCAGGATTATACCAGTAATGGACTGACGGCGTAATGGTACTGCTTCCTGCTGCATACGATGCAAGAATAGTTTCAGGAACAAGCGAGGGTGCTTTATCCGCGGTAATTTCAGCCAAATATTCGCAGGCCGTAAGTGCCTGACTTCCATTGACGGAATCAAGCAGAACCGTAAGAGAAGCTGTTCCAGAACGTGACAGCTTTTCTGAAAAATCCGGCGGAATATAAATGCCGGCCGCAGCTTTCCACTGCCGGATGTCTTTTTCAAGAGTGTTGTAATCCGTCGTTTCAGCAATGATTGAAAAACGGTCTGTCGTCCGCAGTTCATTTATAAACTGCCGGCTCAGCTGTGTTTTATCAAGATCACAGATGACCGTCCTGATGTTTTTTGTATCCTGATTCAGCGAAAAACCAAGTATAATGAGCTGTAGAAAGGGAGCGAGCAGCAGAAAGCGGAGCATAAAGCTGTCAGCCTTTATCTGCAGAACTTCCTTTTTAACAAATATGAAAAACTTTTTCATAGTGTGTGTGCTCCTGTTGTTATTTTTTCAGATATGAACGGAATCGCAGTACGGCCAGTCCCAGAAACAGAATACTGAACAGACTTAGTATGCTTACAGAAAAGCGGAGTTCATACAATGTATTTCCCTTGAGCATGATGCCGCGTATGATCATAAGAAAATATTTTGCAGGTACCGCCCAGCTCATAAGACGGAGCGCCAGAGGCATGCTGTCTACCTGGAAGACAAATCCTGAAAGAAACATTGTCGGCAGCATGGTACCTATTTGTGCAAGCATCATTGCCGAAAGCCGTGTGTTCACCAGTGTTGAAACAAGAATCCCGAACGACAATCCTGTAAGGCAGTACAGCAGCAGGCACGCTCCCAGTAATAAGACACTTCCGCGTATCGGGACCGAGAAGAGCAGACGGCTGCATCCTATGATGAAAACTCCGATAATAAACGAAAGTATAAGATAGGGTACAACTTTTCCCAGTATGATTTCCTCCGCAGTTACGGGAGAGAGTTTCATGAGTTCAAAGGTGCCGGTTTCTTTTTCTCCTGTTATGGTAAGACTTGTCAGCAATGCCGATACCATAATTATTATAAGTGCCGTAAGACCTGGTACAAAAAAGAAAGAACTTTCCAGACCCGGGTTATACAGGTATTCGGGAGCAAGCGTTACCGGAAAAGGCACTGCAGGAGTCTGTGATGCGGAATAGCTGTGCAGTACGGCCGTGATATACTGATTCACGGTAAGCGCTCTGTTCCCGTCCGACCCGTCTATCACGACGTCGACCGTCCCCCGTCCCGTTCTGCTCAGGCTTTCTGAAAAGCCGCCGGGTATAGTGACTGCGGCAAGTATGGCATTCTTCTGAAACAAGGTTCCCGGAGATGCTGATGAACCATCTGTTTTGATTTTAAAAAAGGAGCTGCCGCTGAACTTTCTGACCAGTGCCCGCGAAGCTGCAGAATTATCCATATCGGTTAGTATGAGCGGGACTGATTTTATTTCCGTTGACAATGCAAAACCAAAAAGGAACATCTGCAGCACAGGCAACAGAAAAAGAATGACGAGCGTCTGCGGGTCGCGGAATATGTGGCGGAATTCGTTGATTACAATGCCTTTGAAACCTGATTCTTTCATCTGCCGTCTCCTTTGCTTTCTACCGCACGGATAAACGCTTCATTTAAATTCGTCGTGTGATATGTTTCCCGTACTGCGGCGGGAGTATCAAGGATAAGCAGTTCTCCTGAACGCATGATTGCAATGCTGCTGCAGTATTCAGCTTCGTCCATAAAATGTGTCGTTACCAGAATCGTCTTTCCCATTCTGCTCAACTGAAGAATTTCCGCCCAGAATTCTCTCCGCCCCAGAGGATCCACTCCGGAAGTCGGTTCGTCCAGAATAATAATATCAGGCTCATGAAGAAGCGTGCATGAAAGCGCAAGCCGCTGCTTGAATCCCATGGGAAGTTCTGACGTCTTCATATGAGAAAAATCTGCAATTCCAAGCTCTGATGAGAGCCGTTCTTTTTCTTTGTTTATTTTTTTCTGAGGAACACCGTAGATGCCTCCGAAAAAATCGAGGTTTGCTGCGGGTGTAAGTTCGCTGTACAGTGAAAATTTCTGTGACATATATCCTATTTTTTCTTTTACTTTACCGGGTTTCCGGCAGACGGAAATCCCGCTTACGATAACATCGCCTGAAGTCGGTTTTAAAAGTCCGCATATTATTTTTATGGTTGTTGTTTTACCTGCACCGTTCGCTCCGAGAAAACCGAATACCATTCCCCGGGGGATTGAGAAAGAGAGATCATGCACAGCTGTAAAACTGCCGAACTGCATAACCAGATTCTGTATTGTAATAATCGGGAGCTGTTCATTCATATGTCACCTCCTCTGCAGAATGTTCATCATGAACAGGTCTTCAAGGTCAGGCTGAATGCGTCTGACCGAAGTTCCTGCCGGTAGTGCAGGTTCGGGGGTTGCAGTGTCCGGACGGCTTGTTCCAAAATGAAGTTTTCGTCCTGAAAGGTATACAGCAGCATCCGGATACATACGATGCAGCAGGCCGGTGATCCGGTCGTTGTTTTCTTCTTGAGAAGTTATTTCGTACATAGTTCCTGAGAAAGATGCGGTAAGCGACGCCGGAGCTCCGGAATCGATCACTGTTCCATGGAACATAAGGCAGATGCTGTCGCACAGCAATGCCTCATCCATATACGGTGTGGAAACAAGTATGCTCAGTCCTGAATCCCGAAGTTCCTGCAGCATTTGCCAGAATTCACGACGCGAGAGAGGATCTACACCTGTTGTGGGTTCGTCAAGTACAAGTAGTTCCGGATCGTGCATCATTGCACACGAAAGTGCAAGTTTCTGTTTCATCCCGCCGGAAAGTGCTCCTGCCCGTGTTTTTGCAAATGCTTTAAGGTGGTTGAAGGAATATAGCCGTTCAAGCCGGTCTGTGTAGAGATCCGCATCCATCTGATGAATTCGGAATGAAAACTGCAGATTTTCTTCCACCGAAAGATCACTATAGAGCGAGAAAGTTTCCGGCATGTAACCGGTCCTGCTCCGTATTTTTATTCTGTCTTTTACCGGGTCACATCCGGACACACACAGACTGCCGCTGTCGGGTGTGATCAGAGTGAGCACTATCCTGATCAGCGTTGATTTTCCGGCACCGTCAGGTCCCACGAGTCCGGTTATAGTTCCTTTCCGGGCTGTAAAATCAATTCCTGAAAGAGCTGTAACCGTACCGTATGTTTTTTTCAGAACTTTTCCTTCTATAACAAACCTGTCATCAGTTTTCATATTGTGCTTCCGGATACACATCTACGGGCTGGCCGATTTTTAATAAAGAATCTTTGTTTACTATGCTGATCTTTATGCCGTATACCATAGAGTTGCGGTTATCAGGGCTCAGTATGTTTTTGGGTGTGAATTCCGTTTCGGTGTTAATGTGCGCGACGGTACCTTTGAATGTCTGTTTTTCAAATCTGACAGCTACGGGCATTCCCGGTTTTAGTGTGCCAACCACTCCCGGAGACACATAGATATAACACCAGATATGGTTAAGGTCTACAATGTCAGCAACAGCATGCAATGCAGGTACAAATTCTCCCTCGTGGTAATACACCTTATCAATAAATCCATCCAGAGGAGCAGTGAGTTCCGTTTTTGAAATCTGTTCTTCCATTTCCTGAATCTGAAGCGCTGTGCTGTCCTCCTGATTCTGAATCAGCTGCTGCTGTACAAGAATTGCCCGTTTACCGTCACTCCATTTTGTTACCTGCAGTTCTGCATCCTGTACATTCTGTTCAGAAACTGCATTGTTCCCAAGCAGGTTTTTATTTTTTGTATACAGAGATGTGGAATAGGTCAGATTTTTGTTTGTCTGGTCAAGCTGTATTGCATTTGAAGCCTGCTGCAGTTTTATCTGGGCAAGTGATAATGCAAGTTCCTGTTCTTTCAGCCTGAGCGATGTATTGTCGATTTGTCCGACCGCTGTTCCCTTTTTAACAAAAGACCCTTCATCGACGGAGAGGGATACCAGTCTGTCGCTTATTGGGGAGGACACAGAACACGTTTCACCTTCAACAACACCCGTATAATATGCCGGAGTAGAATTTCCGCAGGAGATACCTGCAAGGCTGATGCATATTACTGCAATACATGCAGCCGTGGTATTTTTTTTCATGTTATTTGTCTCCTTTTTCCGTATTTTTCCAAAGCGGTTCATCCAGCAGAAATAATATACGCTGATACAGGGAAAGATACTGAATGTGCAGGTTTTTTACGCGTATATCTGCTGCGGTAAGTTCCTGCTCGGCAGTTAAAACATCAAGAGTCGTTTTCTGCCCCTTTTTCCACAGATCGGTGACCAGATCATACTGTTTCTGTTTGTCTGCAAAAATCGATGCTGCTGTTGCTGATTCTCCGGTGAATGATCTGAGTGCCTGCGCATCCTGCTGTAGTTCTGCAAGCAGTGACCGCTGTGCTTCTCTGCGGTTGTTTTCTGCCTGATCTATTGAGAGAGCATCTGTCCGCAATGTGTTTATTTTCTGCCCCTTATCCCATATATTCATGCTGACTGAAATACCGGCTGTATAATATGACTGCCACTCGTCTCCGGTATAGTTCAGCCCGGGATCGGCATAATGTAACGTTCCGCTGCCTGCAATTACGGGAAGAAAAGCGGCTGTATCCCGTTTTCTGGCCAGTTCAACTGCGGCCTGCTCCTGCTGCAGAATGAGCAGTGATGTATTCTTTGTGATCCGGTTTTCGATATCGGTGAGCCCGTCAGCTGATTCTGCCTGCATGTACGAATCGGGCAGCAGAATTGAAGTAATATCGGAGAAACCTGTCAATGACGCAATCTGGACAAAAACTGCACTACGGGCGTTTTCAAGTTCCTGTTTTTGTATTTCCTGTTCCTTTTTTTTTGTCTGTATGCCCAGTACATCATATTCTGATGCAAGGCCCTGCTGATAAAACAGCTGCATCCGTTCTTCATCAAGCGTCAGCCGTTGTATGCCGGCATCCAGTGCATCAATATTAAGCTGCGCCAGTGTGCAGGAATATGCGAGCTGGAGGATCGTCTCGCGGATGGAGTCCTGTTCCATTTGTTCTCTGAGCCGCGAAATGTCGACAGCACGTTCAGCCAGACGAACAGCATATTCACGGGCGCAGCCGGAAAATATGACTTCATTTACCGTAAGGCTGATGTCGCTGGTATTCTTCTTACCCATGAAGATAGTACCAAATGCAGGATTTATTGATGAAAGATCAACTTCAGGAACGGCAGACGCATAACGAAACGTTCCCTCTGCAGTAATTTCAGGAGTAAAAGAGGCAAGTGCTGCCTGTTTAACAATATTCTGTCTGTCCGTCTCATCAGCAATTGCGGCGAGTTTGTAATCATGTGCTGTCCCTGCTGTAAAACAGTCTGCAAGCTGATAATCCTTAGCAGAAGCACCTCCTGCAGAAAAAAGCGGTAGAAAAAACAACAGTGCATAATATTTTTTCATACGTCAGCCTCGTTTTGATATTTAACAGCATTCCAGATAAAATCGAACACTGCATCCTCTCTCTGCTGTTCTATTTTTTTTTGTTCTGCAGCAGACGTGCTGGTAAGTGAAAAAACGATAGGGGCTGCAATAAAATAAAAAACGTCAAGACTGATTATATTGAGCAGCAGCTGAAGAGGACTTATCTGACGTATTTCATGTTTTTCTATAGCATTTTGTATGCGTGCTTCAAAACCTGCATACAGTGTTTTTGTCTGCTTTTTAAGAGAACTGGAAATGCCGTTTATAAGTTCTTCCGGATTCATCCATATTTCACCGCTGAAAAACTGGAACAGTTCTTTGTTTTTAGCAATGATTCCGATATGATTATGTGTGAACTGCCTGATGATTGTTTTCGAAGAAGCTGCAAAATCGACATTCAGCGACATCGTTTCGATAAGCATCCTGAAGTTCCGGTCTACCACCGCCTGGAATATCTGATCCTTTGAATGATAATAGTAAAAAACGAGCGCTTTATTAACCCCCGCGGTATCTGCTATCTGCTGCATTCTGGTTCCGTTTTTGCCGTGGGTAAGAAATTCCTTACAGGCCGCGTCAAGAATCTGTTCTTCCTTCAACCGGTTTTCATTTACATCGGACTGAGACATTATCTACCCTCTGGTTATACACAGTATCTTTTGTTTAACTAAATGGTATAACCATTTGGTTAAACATGACGGTTAGTATACTAAGTACGGGCAGGTATATTGTCAATATACAAAGGAATATTTATCACACAATTTTATATTTTAAATTTATCTGTCTGACTGAAGGTTTGTTCCGCGGTTTTTATTCTGCTGCCTGATATAGTATCTGAGATGTAATTTTTAATGTGCACTACCCCGCAAGTCTGCCGCATTTTTTTTCAGATTGTAGATAAGCTGATAATTGAAAACGGTATAATAATTGCATCAAAACCAGTTGTTGTAAGAGACATTGAAACTTATTCGACTGGTAGTGGAAATCCTGCAAAATTAATAGGGGAAAGATTTAGTGCTGATGTAATTGCTTTTCTGAATATAATCAAATGGCAGGATTGGACAATCAATACCCCCTCCGCAAGCAGCGGGGTAT
>DCFS01000074.1:0-4615 GCA_002319875.1 Treponema sp. UBA1798
AACTTCTGCTCGGAACCAGTTCAGAAAATATTCTATATAAAGAAGAAGTTGTTCTTTCCGGTAGTATCGTTTCTGTTGCTGGTAAAAGAGTTTATTCCTGCCCGGTTGAAGTAACGAAATAAAAAAACGTTGTAAAGCGGGAATATAAAACGTAGTTTGCTGTAAAGGAGAAAATTTATGGAAAAGAAGATCTGGGGAAAAGGGGAAGCATCTGAAAAGGATGTCTGGTTATATAGTACCGGAAATTTTTCAAATAACCTGATATTCATGATGATCATGATGTATATCATGTATTATTATACGAATATCCTTGGTCTGCCCGCTATCGTGGCAGGTATGGTATTTATGGTTGCAAGACTTGTCGATGCAATTACCGATCCGCTTATGGGGATGATCGTTGACAGAACAAATACGAAGCGGATGGGAAAATACCGGCCATTTATTATTTTTGGTGCGCCATTTCTCGGCGTAGCTTTCGTTCTCCTGTTTACCACTCCAAATATCAGTATGCCGGGGAAAATTATTTACGCATATATTACTTATATATTTTATTCCCTGACATGGACAGTGGTACAGATACCGCAGCTTACGTTACCGATTATGCTTTCCAATAATATAGCCCGGCGTACACGGATTCAGGCAGTTTTCCAGGGAATCGGAGCTGTAGCGGTTATGGTGGTCCAGTCGTGGGCACTGCCGATGTTGAATTTTTTCGGAGGGGTGGATAATGCGTCTGCATGGAGTAAAGTTGTCATTATTTATGCAATTGTCGCTACGCTGATTTTTATTTATTCTGCCCAGTCTGTAAAAAAGCTTGATGTCTACAATCCTCATGCCGGAAAGGAAAATGCCGGCCGCAGAAATATGAGTATCATTCAGAGCCTGAAATCTGTTTTTACCAACAGACTGCTGCTGTGCGTTATCCTTGCTTATGGTACAGACATGTTTGCAACTCAGATAGGTAATTCGATGCGTATTTATTTTTTTAAATACAATATGGGTGGTCGACTTGATCTGCTTGTATACCTTGGTTATGTCGGTCTTGTTGCTGCCCTGGTAATGATTTTGTTTATCCAGCCGTTTATAAAACGCCTTGGCAAGCGGTTTGGAATTACGATTATAGAATCAATAAGTATACTCTCTTCAATAGTGCTGCTTGTTGCGGCTCCACAGAAAAATATCGTACTCGTTATGCTTTCGTTCGTTGCAACGACATTCCTGTTCAATATTACTAATCTACTGAGCCGGGCTGCCATCCTCGATGCTGCAAATTATTCGGAGATGAAAACTGGTATCGCGAATAATGCCCTGATATCTTCTACTTTTACTTTTATTAACAAAGTCTGTCAGGCAATAAGCGCTTTTTTTGCCGGATACATTCTTTCGATTACGGGATATAACGCCGCCGCAGCAGAACAGTCGCCGGCAACACTTCAGGCTATACTGTACCTGCTGACGATTGTTCCTATTGTCGCTTATATTTTTTCGCTGATAGGTATGTATTTCTATCCGCTGACACGACAGGGTGAACTTGATATGGAAGCTAAAATAACCGAGATGCATACGGCGAAGATGAACTGATAAAAGTAAGTGGAGAGAAGTGAAAGAAGGTGTATAGATTAAATGCGTGATATTCTTGTCTTTATGAGTGACCAGCATAGTGCCGAATTCTGCAGTTGGGGTAATGTCAGGGTTGACACTCCGGTTCTTGATGAAATACGGAAAAACGGAACATCCTATGAGGCTGCCTATACGGCATGTCCGCTTTGTGTTCCGGCGCGAATGTCGATGCTGTCATCGATGTTACCGTCGCATACCGGAATTTATACCAATACGGATGCTTTACCGGATACATTTCCAACCTTTGCTCATGCTCTTGTCGCTGCAGGTTATGAAACAGTCCTGATAGGACGTATGCATTTTGTCGGAGAAAATCAGCATCACGGATTTGTCAGACACCTCGCACCGGATATAACACCGGTCAGCTGGGAAATGCCGATCGAGCAGATGCGGAAAGAACGCGGCGATCTGCATGCTTGTTCTGCAGAACCATGGTGTACTAATATCGTCGGTGCAGGCGAATCTCCCGTTATGTGCTACGACCGGATGGTTGTAGAAACTGCATTGCAATATCTGCAGAAAGAGCATGAAAGGCCTCAGTTTATTCTGGTCGGTACATACGGTCCTCATTTTCCCTACGTCACATCCGGAGAAATGTTTCTCAAATATATCAACCGCGTATCGGTACCACCCTTTTTTGATCCGGAAAGTATCCCGTCCTATCTGAAAGATTTTGATGTGTTGGGACGACGTATAAAACCATCTGAAGTGACGGAACAAATAGTGAAAGGTGCTATGGCTGCCTATTGTGGTCTTATAGAAATAATGGATGGTCAGATAGGGACAATACGGCGTGTCTTCCAGGCATTTACAGAAAAAAGAAGATCCGATGCTGTTTTCTGCTATATCTCCGATCACGGGGACACCGTCGGGGAACGCAGAATGTTCGGGAAACAGACATATTTTGAAAAATCAGCCCGGATCCCAATGTTATTCGAAGGAACAGATATCAATCGGGGCAAACTTGTATGGGAACCAGTGAGTCTTATGGACATTGGACCGACAGTATGCGAATTGGCAGGTACGTCTTTCCCCTGTGATGACGGACGCAGTCTTGCGGACAGTCTGCGTACGCTGCATGTTGAGGATTCCGACCGTATTGTGGTCAGTCAGTTTGTGGAATCGTACAAAAACAGGCAGTATGCAAGTGCTATGCTTCGCTGGCGGCAATATAAGTTTATCCAGTATCATGATTATGAAGAGAAATCGTTACTGTTTGATCTGGTAAAAGACCCTGGGGAAACCGAAAATATTGCAGGGGTTGAACGCGACCTGGTATGCTGGTTTACCGGGAAATTGCGGGAACGGTGTGACTTCAGTATGATGGAACGGCAGAAAGCAATACACGACCGGAATGCCGGATGGTTTAAGGCATATGAACATGTTACCGGCTACGATGATTCCGGGCGATGGTCCGGTAATCCGGAAACGGCACGGGGACAGCTTGATATAACAGTAAACAGCAAACCTGTACGTTTCCCCAGGTAACGGTTAATTTGGAAGCCTTAACCGCAATATTCATAGCAGAGGAGCGTTGGAGATGAGACCGAATATCGTTATTATTAATCCTGACCAGATGCGTTCTGACAGTATGCATCATCTGGGGAATCCTGCTTCCATCACACCGAATCTTGACGGACTGGCGCAGGAAGGAATTTCTTTTTCTAACGCATTCTGCCAGAATCCGGTATGTTCTCCGTCCCGGTGCAGCTTTATGAGCGGCTGGTATCCGCATGTTGCCGGACACCGGACAATGGAATATCTGATGCAGCCGGATGAGCCGGTTTTGCTGCGGTATCTGAAAAACTGCGGTTATCACGTATGGATGAACCAGAGAAATGATTTCCTTCCGGCCCAGCATCCTGAGCGGTATGAAGACTACTGTTCAACTTATTTCCGTCTACAGGAAAAACCGGAACCGCTGCCGCCGGAAAACTGGCGCGGGGATCCGGGAGGTTCCCGGTATTATTCCTTTTTCCGCGGCAGGATACCGGCCGTGAAAGATATCGATACGATATGGGTACAGGGCGCTGTTGACTTTATTACATCATATGACCGGGATGAACCCTTCTGTCTTTTTCTACCGCTGATGCTTCCGCATCCCGTATACCAGATCTGTGAACCGTTTTTCAGCAGTATTGATAGAAACAGAATTCCTGCCAGAATACGTCCGCCGGACAATTATCAGGGTAAACCGGAAATAGAAAAGGCTCTGCATGAACTCTACCGTCTGGACGACTGGGCGGAAACAGAATATACCGAACTCCGTGCGGTATATCTTGCTATGTGCAGTAAAGTAGATTATCTGACCGGCCTTGTTCTGGATGCGCTTAAAAAAAGTGGTGTGTATGATAATACTGCGGTTTTCTTTTTCAGCGATCATGGAGATTTTACCGGTGATTACGGGCTTGTTGAAAAAGCCCAGAACTGTTTCGAAGATGTTCTGGTAAATGTACCATTTATCCTGAAGCCGCCGAGGGCATTGAGCGGGCGGACAGGAATAGGTGACCCGCTGATAGAACTGATTGATTTCTATGCTACGGTAGAAGAACTTGCCGGGTTCAAATCCGGCCATACACATTTTGGTCAGTCGCTGCTTCCTTATATACGACGTGAAACGGAATCTGTACGGACCGAAGTATTTTGTGAAGGCGGGTTTCGAAAAGGGGAGTCTTATTGTAGTGAGGCAGGCGGTCCGGGCGGACTGACAAAGGAGAATCTGTATTATCCGCGTATTTCATTACAGATATCCGATAAACCATTCAATGGTAAAGGAATCATGTGCCGGACGAACCGCTTTAAGTATATAAAACGCCTGTATGAACAGGATGAATTATATGACTTGGAAAAAGATCCTGAAGAACGAGAGAACAGAATTGATGATGCTTCGTTCGAAATGATATCCTCTGAAATGAAAGAAAGAATTCTGAATCATTACCTTGATACGTGTGATGTAGTTCCGTTTGAAAAGGATATCAGAATGGATACGGATTTA
>DCFS01000074.1:4956-7212 GCA_002319875.1 Treponema sp. UBA1798
ATGACAAACACGCATGCGTTTACAACGCAAACTGTAAAGGTAAAAGCTGTTGTAACATTTTCGGCAATCATTGCGGCAGTAATGCTGCCGCAGATTTTTCATGTCGCAGGGAAACTTTCCGGTTTGGGAACTACATTGGGGGTAGCTTTCCTGCCCATGCATTTTGGCGTACTGATAGCCGGGCTTCTGTCAGGTCCCGTTGTCGGTCTTGTCACCGGTATTGTAAGCCCCATTATCAGCAATATGATGTCGGGTATGCCGACGACGGCAATGCTTCCTTTAATGATCATAGAACTCGCCGGATACGGACTGGCAGCAGGTTTGCTAAGCGGAAGGCACATGCCTGTATTCTTAAAATTGCTGATTGCGCAAATTGTCGGTAGGGCTGTCCGTGCGCTTGCAATTCTGGTTCTCATATATGCATTCCGGAACGAACATTATGCACTTGCCCAGACATGGAACATTGTCATGAGCGGTTTATGCGGTATTCTGTTACAGTGGGCATTTATCCCCCTGCTCATGTACCGGCTTAAGAATCTGAGCGGGAAAAAATAACGACAAGGGCTGTCCCCGGAACAGCCCTGCTGCTTCGCTTTTTCTTGCCTGAAGCTGTTTTATGTTGTACTATATAATGACTATATAGCATCTGTAGTGTAAGGGCCTGGCGGGCTGTAGTGCCGGCAGTATGTACTTCAATTCATAACATATGTGCAGCATATGCTGTCATGTGAAACCAGCCTGGTTTCAGAGTGAAACAGGACTAGTTTCAGAGTGAAAGTAGACTGGTTTCAAGATGAAACCAGTCTACTTTTATATAAATCTGCGGAAGTCCGGTAAATTTCTTCGAAAGCCCGGAAAAGAATACAAGCTGTATATAAAAAATCAGAACAAGCCTGTTTTCCACCGTTATCTGTGTTTCCGGTGTATCAGTTCTTTCCCAATGCTTCAAACATCCATTTTTTATATGCTTCAACTCCCGGCTGATCGAACGGATTTACGCCCATCAATCTGCAGAACAGGTAACAGGCGAACTGGAAGAAATAAAACAGCTGTCCGAACTGATATGCATCAACTCTATCAATCTGTATGGTCATACACGGCAATTTTTCACTGTGTGCTTTGATCGTAGCTGTATATGCAGCCTGATTGATATCATGGAAATCCTTTCCGTTCAGATAGTCAAAGTTGTCATTTTTCCCGTCAGAATCTATGATGAGGGAGTCCGTTTGTTTTTCAGTTGTAAGAAAAGTCTCGAATATAACAGGTTCCCCATCCTGAATAAACTGGCCGACGGAATGAAGTTCTTCTGAAAATTCTCCGGCCACTGGAAAAATACCTTTATTGTCCTTTCCTCCGCTTTCTGCAAACAGCTGGATCCACCACTTGTTAAACCAGCGGAACTGTGGTTCAAAGGAAGATAACATTTCTATTTTATATCCATTATTATAGAAAATATGTTTCAGACACGCATACCGGTATGCTGAATTTGATGTTGTCCCTTCCGTCCGCAGACTGCGCTGCATGTCTCCTGCTCCCTGTATCAGTTCCCGTATACTGATTCCCGCAACCGCCATCGGGAGCAGTCCGACATTTGTTATTGCCGTATACCTGCCACCGATATCCGGTGGAAAATCGACGAACGTATAGCCGTTGTCGGTACACAACTTTTCAAGCGAAGATCCGCGCGTTCCGGTCGCGATTATCCGCCGGGCTGCATCCTGTCCGTATTGTTTATACAGAAATTTTCTGATAATTCTGAAAGATGAGCCGGGTTCGAGCGTTTCAAAATTCTTTGCAATGCAGTCGATATATACCGATTTTCCTTCCAGTTTTTTCAGCATCCGTGTAAGGGCGTACGGTGAAAGTGTATTTCCTGAATAAAGTATTTCAGGTGAACCGTCTTTTTGTAGTGCTTCGATTACAGACCGTGCAGCATTATTTGATCCCCCGACACCTATCAGCACGAATATATCTGCATCTTTCCGTATGGTTTCGGCTAGTTTTTCTATAAATTCTACCGTTTTGGCATCCGCCCATTTACCGGTATCCAGCCATCCGAGACTGTTGGCGTACTGCGCTTCACCTTTCTGTACTGTAAGCAGAAGTTTTTCATTTTTTTTCATACTTTGTTCGAGTTCTCGGACAATTTTCTTCTGCGGATTATATAATGTCAGTTTTAGCATTTTTTATGGCCTCTCTCAGCAGCACCCGCAACCGGTATGAATGAGGTGCCCGTATTCATCCATACAGTCCTGA
>DCFS01000210.1:0-6781 GCA_002319875.1 Treponema sp. UBA1798
CGTCCGCAGAATAAAAAGCAGAAAGAAACAGAAAAAATGCTTTCAACTTTGAAAAAGGGTGATAAGGTTGTTACAATTGGTGGAATCCACGGTATTGTCAGTTCCACTAAAGAAACTACGGTTGTTGTAAAGGTCGATGATACTACAAAACTGGAATTGAACCGTTCGGCAATCTCTGCAGTAGTTAATGAAAAACCGGTAGAAGTAAAAGACAAAAAAGATGAAAAAACTGCAAAGGATAAAAAAACTGAAAAAACAGCTGATATGGTTGAATCGGATTCTGTAAAAGACGAGACTGTTTCGGTAGAAGAAAAAAAATAATGTTTCCGGAGTAAATAAATGAGTAAACGAAGTCGTTTTCTCCTTATTCTGGTTGTCCTTGGTATCTGCTTTGCTTTCCTGTGGCCGTCACTCACGTGGTATGTACGCACCCCGAAAGAGGAACAGGCGCTTGCTCTTGGATCGCTGGAAAAAATAAAGGATTATTCAACAGCAAAGGCTGCTGAAGATGTAAATGCACTTAAGAAGAGTGCAAATACAAATCCCGATGCTTCCCCAGATGCAAAATATGCATGGCTGGGAAAGATTGCACGTAAGAATTATAAGCAGATGGATGAAAGTGTGCCATCGCAGATGACGGTTAGCAAAATACTTGCTTCTTTTGCTAACGAGCAGGAATTGCTCAATGTTATCCAGGGTCGTTACCGTGATAGAATTCTGGCGGATAAAAAATGGTATCAGAATTCTGTTAAGCTGGGGCTTGATCTGTCCGGCGGTATGAATATTATTGTAAAAGCTGATCTTGATGCTGCCGTGAAATCACAGGGAAGTGCGGTTACGGCCGATAATGAAGTTCAGTTTAAGAAAAATGCAATGGCCCAGGCTATTGAAACACTTTCAAGCCGTATCGACCGTTTCGGTTTAACGGAGCCGGTTATAAGGCAGCAGGGCGAAGATCACATATATATTGAAATACCGGGGGCTGCAGAAGCTGACAGTATCAATACGATTATTATGGGGAAAGGTATCCTGAATTTCCGTCTTGTTGACACTCCGGCAACTGATGCCTTTAATACCTATTACCGTAATAATGCGGCGAGTACTTTCACAGCGTCCGGTGTTTTGGCTGATGCTTCTATAATTCCTGCTGATGACGAATTGCTGGGGTTATATACCAAGGACGAATACGGTCTTGATGAACGGATCGGATACCTTGTTGTAAAGAAAGAAATAGCATTGGACGGTCAGCATGTGAAATCTGCCGATGTCGGTTCTGACAATTTAACGAACCGGCCGGAAGTTGATTTCGTGCTTGACAGTGAAGGCACAAAGATTTTTGCTGATTTTACCTCTGCTCATGTCGGTGACAGTCTTGCCATCGTAAGTGATAACAAGATTAAATCAAATGCCCGTATCAATGACGCTATCACCGGCGGCCGCGTTGCCATTACCGGTTTCGGACTTGAAGAGGCAAAAAACCTCCAGAAAGTATTACAGACCGCGTGGCTTAATGTTCCGCTCTCTGTTGAAAGCCAGCAGGTTATCGGTGCTTCACTGGGAGATCAGGCTATTCATCAAAGTGTCTGGGCTCTTGCTATCGGGCTTCTTTCAGTTTTCGTATTTATGCTTATCTATTATAAGGGTGCCGGTATTAATGCAATTGTTGCACAAGTATTGAATTTTTATATTATGTTCAGCATACTTTCTGCCTTTAATCTGACATTGACTCTGCCCAGTGTTGCCGGAATGATTCTTACAATAGGTATGGCTGTAGACGCCAACGTTATTATTTTTGAGCGTATTAAAGAGGAACTCCGATTGGGTAAAAGCCGGGCGTCTGCAATTGCTGCAGGGTTTGATAATGCCTTCTGGGCAATAATGGATTCAAATATTACGACCTTTATTGCTGCTATATTCCTTTCCCAGTTGGGAACAGGTTCCATTCAGGGGTTTGCGGTGAGTCTTGCCATCGGCGTTGTGTCATCGGTGTTTACAGCACTTGTTGTTTCACGCCTGATGTTTGATTTTGGAACAGAAGTTACACATAAGGAATTTATAAGCATCAGCTGGAGGATTAAATAATGAAAAAAGTAATCAGATTCAGCAAAGCGTTTCTTCTGTCCTGGATTTTCAGTGGAGTGATTATAATCAGCGGTATTGTAGGTATCGCCGTACGCGGAATAAATTTCGGGATTGATTTTAAACCGGGACTTATTGAAGAAATCCGTATTGCTCCTACTGCGCTTGAGCTGACTTATACAGGATCTGCGAAAATATCCGTAGATGCTTCACAAACCGGTATGGATATTGTAATCAGCGGAACCGGTGCTGACAACCGTACCGAATCTTTCCTTTATGCACAGTATCCTACCGTTGGTATTCTGGCTGAAAAACTTGGAAATATAGAAAATCTTTCTGCACGGCTTATTGAGCCGCCTGCCACACCGACGGAGAACCTGTTCGTGAATTCTGCAGTAACGACGGTGTTAACTGAAAAACCTTTCAGAGTTTATGCAGCAGCTTCAAAAGATGTCGGTATCAATGAAGTCCGTACAGCCGTTTCTTCCTATAGCGGTGTGGCAGTAAAGCAGCTGGGCAAGGGGCCGAACCGCAGTTTTCAGATCCGCATAGCAGATACAGGGAAAAATGGTTCCAGCAAGGAGCTGCAGGATACGGTTACGAATGCTTTACAGCAGAAATTCGGTATCGATAATGTAGCTGTCGTGAAAACGGATTTTATAGGTTCTCAGTTTTCAAAATCTATTGTCGGACAATCGCTGATACTTATGGCTGCTACGCTTATCCTCATCTGGCTGTATGCTACAATCCGTTTCCACTGGGATTTTGCACTGGGATCAATTGTTGCATTGCTTCATGATACTATGATTATGCTCACCTTTATAACATGGACACAGATGGAATTCAGTACGACAACCCTTGCAGCCATTATGACAATAGTAGGTTATTCTATTAACGCTACTGTCGTTATACTGGACCGGGTACGCGATGATATGAAAATTCTGGATGTTCACGGTTTTAATGAAGTCCTGGATGCTGCACTGACAGAAACTTTAAGCCGGTCTATTATAACGACGGTGACAACCATGTTTTCAGCTTTTTCCTTGTATTTCTTCCTTACGGGGAGTATAGAAGATTTTGCTCTTGTCCTGCTTGTCGGCTTAACCAGCGGCTGTTATTCTTCGATCTTTATAAGTAGCGGATTGATTTCTTTTATCCGCCGTAACTGGAAGCCGGAAGCCGGTGTTCATCATACGTTGCCAAAAGAAGTGAAAGATAAGAATGTCCTTTCATTCGATGCCGGTGCACAGATGTAAAACCTGGTAAATTCATTTAAGGCGGTCTGTTTTAGACCGCCTTTTTGATATACCAGCCATGTATATTGCTTGACACTTGCATGAGCGACAGTTAAAGTTTTATCATGAAAATTATTCGTGCCGATGTACTGGGATATTGCATGGGTGTGCGCCGTGCCGTGGATACTGCAGAAGAGATATTAAGAAATACAAACTCAGGTCTGGTCTATACGATGGGACCGCTTATTCATAATCCCGTGGTTCTGAAAAGTCTTGAAAAACGAGGACTGCATGTTCTTGAAGAAAAAAACATTTATAGATTAGATGAGAAAAATACCGTTGTTATAAGGGCCCATGGTATATCACCTCTTTTATTCAACAGGCTTGAAAAACAGGGGTGTACTATAATAGATGCCACATGCCCTCGTGTAAAAGTCAGTCAGCGGCGGGCTGAGGAATATTCGAAACGCGGATATACCGTTATTCTGACAGGTGATAAAAATCATGGAGAGGTAACCGGTATTGCCGGTTTTGCCGGGAAAAATTTTTTACTTGTACAGACCATAGCGGCCGCTGAGTTACTTTTTACCGGCGATAATATGAAATGCATTCCTGAAAAGGCAATATTGTTGTCTCAGACTACATTCAGCCCGGTAGATTTCGAGGCGATCGCTGGAATTCTTAAAAGGAAAATACCTGCTTTAGAAGTTTTTAATACAATTTGTCCGGCAACAGAAGAACGACAGACCGCGCTTAGAAAGTTGAGTCTTCAGGTTGATGGAATCCTTGTCGTTGGTGGCAGGAATTCCGCAAATACCAGGCGGCTTTACACTAATGCAGAAAGTCTTTGCAGAAAGTCAGCTCTGATCGAAACTCCTGAGGAAATTCCTGAATATTTTTTTACGATGAATGTTATAGGTATCACGGCTGGTGCGAGTACACCTGATGAAGTTATAACAGCTGTCGAAGAGACTCTCCTGAAAAAATAATGAAGAGCGGTTGCTACTAAAGTTTTTTTCAGTTATACTGAATGTTCTATGAAATCAATGCGTGTCGGTTTTATTGGTTCCGGTGCATGGGGAACAGGTTTGGCACAGGCACTGGCGAGGGGAGAACATTTTATACAATTGTACTCTCACGATAAAGATGTCGTAGATGCCATAAATTATAAACATGAGAATATAAAATATCTGCCCGGTTATAAATTGTCTGAAAAGATTTCTGCATCAACTGATATAGCGGAAGTTGCAGATAACAATGAATTCCTTTTTCTTGCCAGTCCTTCATTGTATCTTCTCGATAATGTAAAACATATACTGAATGTTCCCTCTGTTGCACATGGAAAAGTTCAGATTGGTGTTTTGACCAAGGGCTTTATGCCTTCCAGCGATGGTCCGAAACTTATCCTTGAAATGCTTGCTTCTATTCTGCCTGAATTTTATAGACATAATCTTGTTTATATAGCCGGTCCGAGCCATGCAGAAGAAGTCGCGATGGGAAAACTAACGGGACTTATTGCCGCAAGCGAAAATCCGAAAAACTCTATAGAATTCCGGGAACTTCTTCGTGTTCCCGGAGTTATGGTCTATTCCAGTTTTGATGTAATCGGAGTCCAGATATGTGCAGCTGTTAAAAACGTTATTGCTATTGTGTACGGATGTCTTGATGCCGTAGCAGAAAATTCTGATATTTTTGGTGATAACAGCGAATCGCTTCTGCTGGCTGCAGGACTGAATGAAATCCAGACACTCGGTTTCGCAATGGGGGCAACACATGCAGAAACTTTTACGTCGATCTCTGGTGTTGGTGATCTGGATGTGAGCTGTAAAAGTAAGTGGGGTAGGAATCGCCGATTCGGACGGGAAATTATACAGACAGAATTACTTTCGAAATTTAAGAATCTTGATGATCTTATACTTCATATTTCAGATATTGGTTATTTGCCGGAAGGCGTTGTGGCATGTAAATATGTTCACGAAATAGCAGAAGCAAAGAATCTTAAACTCCTTATCTGCAACGGGCTGTATCGTATTCTGAACAGGGAAATAGAGCCGGCGGATTTTCTTACAGAACTTTTAATGAAAGGATAATACTATGCTTGAAAAATTGACAAATACGTTCGGTGATATAATCCGTACCGTAAGCGGGAAATCGACTATCTCTGAAAAAAATATAGAGGAGACTGTCGAAAAAATAAAAATGGCTTTGCTTGAAGCAGATGTTAATCTTCGTGTTGTACGGAGATTTGTAAACAGTACTATTGAAGAAGCAAAAGGTGAAAAAGTTCTTCATGCTGTGGATCCCGGACAGCAATTTGTAAAAATTATATATGATAAAATTGTGTCTTTGCTTGGTGATACAAAGCAGGATTTGAAGCTTAAGGGACCCGATACACAGTCAGTTATTCTGTTGCTTGGTCTGCAGGGCGCAGGTAAAACGACTGCAGCCCATAAACTTGCTGCCCGTCTTAAAAAAGAAGGCAGGAACCCTCTGCTTGTGGCCGGTGATCTTATACGCCCTGCTGCTGTTGAACAACTTTCCATACTTGCGAAAAAGATAGAGGTGCCTGTTTACAAAGAAGAAACATCTGATGCCGTAAAGGTTGCAAAGAACGCTGTAGCGTATGCAAAACGGAACGGATTGGATACAGTTATTATTGATACTGCCGGCCGCCTGCAGATAGATGACACAATGATGAGGGAACTGTTCGATATAAAAAAATCGACAGAGCCAGTGGAAGTCCTGCTTGTGGCAGATGCAATGACGGGACAGAATGCCGTTGATATTGCCAAAACGTTTGACGAGCGACTTGGGCTGACTGGTATAATTCTAACGAAGTTTGACTCTGATGCACGCGGTGGTGCTGCGCTTTCCCTGAAATCGATTACAGGAAAACCGATTTTATTTATCGGTACAGGCGAAAAAACGGAGGATTTTGAGCAGTTTCATCCGGACCGTATTGCAAGCCGCATACTTGGTATGGGAGATATTGTTTCGCTCGTCGAACGTGCTCAGCAGACTGTAGATACGGAAGAAGCGACCCGGCTGCAGCAGAAGATGGCCCGCAATGAATTTACACTGGAAGATATGCTTATGCAATTTCGTCAGGTAAAGAAAATGGGTTCCATGCAGTCTTTAATGGAGATGATGCCGGGACTTGCCGGTCAGTTAAACGGCAGGGATATCGATACGTCTATGATGAAACACCAGGAAGCAATTATTCTGGCAATGACGAAAAAAGAGCGGGTAAATCATCTGATTATCGGACCGAGCCGTAGAAAGCGTATAGCAAAAGGATCTGGAACTACAGTTGCGGAAGTAAATAAGCTGATAAAACAGTTTGAGAAAATAAAACTTACCATGAAGAAATTAAGTCGAAATAAAGGCATGCAGGCAAAACTGATGCAACAATTTGCGGGAATGAAGCAATAAAAATGCCGGGTTTTATTCGTGCGGAGGATTTAATA
>DCFS01000210.1:7114-7927 GCA_002319875.1 Treponema sp. UBA1798
GCTTGCGGCGGGGTTGTTGATTCTGCGCCATTCCTGAAAATCAGATAATTGTGAAAACACTTCTGCCATGTAATTTTTATTTTATTGTTATTACTGAAGCTATACGGCCGTCCGGTGTGTAGGCTCTGTGTGGATTCGTTTTATCGATGAATGAGGATATACCATGATAGAACGTATAATAGTAGGTACCTCCCGGCAGCGGTAAATCTATTTCATAGAGTCCGGGTTCTGTTTCAGTCATATAGTAGATCCATGAATCCCAATTGGTAAATGAGCCGCCGAGGCGTATATTTTGTCCGCTCTCGCCTTGATAAATAAAACGTACCATTCCATTGTCAGGAAGGCACGTTGCCGGTGGTTCTTTTGTATCAATCATGATTTTAGAAAGACGTATCCCCATTGCCGTATTATATTCTGTCAGATCGTTAACAGGATCGGTAGTCCATAATCCGTCGATAATTAAGCGATAGGATATTGATGTAATATTCTTGGGTATATCAAGAATATAAAAAAACCATGAGTCAGTAACTTTTCCATCGACATCCGTTATTTTCCGGATTTGAAATGGATGAATTGTTCTGAAATTTTCAAAATCAAATGCTATGCCTACAAACCGGCGCTTATGCTGTTCTGCTGTAAATATGACGTGATTTTCTTTTATCAGAGGTTTTCCGACTCCGTTGATTTCAGCAGCGATACTGTCAAATTCGTATGTATCCTCAGGCATTGCGATGTTTTTTTTCCCGGGTTGCGCAGCTATTGGCGCTATAATTGTAAAAAGAATAAAAGGGAAAAGATTTATTTTCATACTAT
>DCFS01000034.1 GCA_002319875.1 Treponema sp. UBA1798
TGTTTTGACCTGGCAAACAATTACGGCCCTCCCTATGGCGCTGCAGAGGAAAACTTCGGCCGGATATTCACGGCAGATTTCCGCCCCTACCGCGATGAACTCGTTATTACAACAAAAGCAGGATACGATATGTGGCCGGGGCCCTACGGTAACTGGGGCAGCAGAAAATACCTGCTGGCAAGTCTTAACCAGAGCCTGAAACGGATGGGGCTCGAATACGTCGATATTTTCTATCACCATCGCATGGATCCCGATACTCCGCTTGAAGAGACTATGGGGGCACTTGACCAGGCAGTAAAATCAGGAAAAGCGCTCTATGCAGGGATTTCCAACTACGACAGGGAAACGACGATACGGGCAGCCGGTATTCTGAATAAATTGAACTGCCCTTTCGTACTCAACCAGGTACGCTATTCAATCTTTGACCGGCATATTGAAACAAACGGCCTGAAAACATATGCCGGTAAAAATGGTATAGGACTCATCTGTTTCAGCCCGCTTGCACAGGGGCTGCTTTCCGATAAATATCTTAATGGAATCCCGGCGGACAGCCGTATCGCAAAAGACGGCCGATATCTTCATGCGGACGTTCTTACCGAAGAAAAACGTACACAAATACAGAAACTCAATGCAATAGCAGAAAACCGGGGACAGACTCTTGCACAGATGGCACTCTCATGGATACTCCGCGATAACGATATCACCAGTGTCCTTATCGGGGCATCAAAACCGGAACAGATTACTGAAAATGCAGGAATTATTGAAAAGTGTATGTTTACACAGGAAGAAATTACTGCAATTGATAAAATAGCACCGCCCGAAAAAAACGCTGAAAAATGCTGAGTTACCGTCATGAATTTCATGCAGGAAATCATGCAGATATTCTCAAGCACATAACGCTTACGCTTATTCTGGAACACCTGAAAGAAAAACCGTCTCCTGTCACAGTCTACGATACGCATGCAGGAGCGGGACGCTATGCACTGGATGATGAGCGTCTACTCAAAACCGGTGAAGCAGAGGCAGGAATAAAACGTTTTTTATACGCATACCGGCACGTGCCGGATATTCCGTCTTCATTTGCATTGTATCTGGATATCTGCAGGACATACGCATCATCCGGTTTATATCCGGGATCACCCGAAATATCCCGCTGTCTGCTCCGTTCAGGCGACAGGCTTGTTCTTTCGGAACTGCATAATACAGAAATCGGTGTACTGCGCTGTAATATGGAACAGCACCCCCTATACGCAACGGAATCTCCGGTAAAACCACAGATTCATCACAGGAACGGCTATGAAATGCTCAGGGCTCTCACTCCTCCGGAAACAAAACGGGGAATGGCACTCATAGATCCAAGCTATGAAGACAGCAGCGACTATAGCGATACAGCAGATACGGTTATTTTTGTACACAAAAAATGGGCAGCCGGTATTCTGGCACTATGGTATCCGCTTCTGGCACACCGTAAAAAAGAAATATCAGATATGAAGCGTACCATAAAAACACCGGTTCAATCGGCAGCTGGTCATTCAAATATTCTTGATATACAGTTACTGGTAAATACCGAGGATTCTCATCTGGAGACATACCCGGGACAGACATCAGAGTCTTCCACTCCCCGGTTGTACGGAAGCGGTCTTCTTATAATCAACGCTCCATGGAAACTTGAAAGCGAGCTTTCCGCTATTCTGCCGCAGCTTGCAGCAATTCTGGGCACCAAAGGCAGCTGGAACATCACAGTATAAAGGTCTCTATCTGTTTTAACAGAACATGCTTCAGTCATGTATCCGTATACGTGAACCGTTAACTCCTTTATCGACTTCCAGACAGGAATGGATAACAGTACGCATGCTTTCAACATGTGAAATTACACCAACCGTTCGCGATTCGCGTATATCCTGAAGAATGGAAACGGCCTTATCAAGTGCTTCACCGTCGAGTGTTCCGAACCCTTCATCAATAAAAAGGGAATCAAGCCGTATTCCCCCGCTCTCATTCTGAACGACGTCAGTCAACGCCAGAGCAAGGCTTATTGAAGCCATAAAGGTTTCACCGCCGCTCAGTGTTGCAGTGTTGCGGTCACGTCCCGTATAACTGTCACTGACAAGAAGATCAAGACCGCGATATCCATTGCCTCCGGAGGCCTCTGGAGCTATCTTAAAATGATACCGCCCGCCGGAAATACGCTCAAACCGCGGATTTGCATAATGTACAACTTCCGCAAACTTTATACCAAGAATCCACGCATCAAAAGGTATTTTCCTGGGGTTCTGTCCGGAAAGATCATCTGCAAGTTTTAAATAATGTGCACATTTATCCTCGAGATCCTGACGCTGTTTTTCAAGTTCCCCTTTCCGGGACACTTCGGAAGCAAGATTTGCATGTTCCACGACAGCTTTCTGTATGCGGTCATCGATAGAAGATATGTCTTTTCTCTTTAACTCCATATCTTTTTTTATCTGCTCAACTGCCAGGCTGAGTCCGGCACTGTCACCGCTGCCCTTAAGCGATTCCAACTTAATATCTGTCCTTTTAAGTGCATCGCTCCATTCAGTAAATTCAGTTTCCATCTCTGAAAGCTTTTCAGGAATCACAAAAGCTTTCTTTGCTCCATCCCTGTCTGTAAAGCAGGAAGATGCAAGTTTCTGAGCCAGTTCAGCTTCCGCTTCGCTGCATTCATGTAAAGCCTGTCTGTGATTTGCCATCAGCGCTTCAAGATTCGCCTGGAGTGCAGACCTCCTGCCCCGTGCATTCTTCAGCCGTTCTGCATAACTGTTATATTGACGTTCAGCCTCTGTTTTTTCTGCCGTAAGTACACGTATCTGTTCAAGAACAGCATCCTCCGTCTGATCAGCAATACCGGTACTTTCAAGCGTTTTCAATTCTGTTTCTGCAGCGGTTACCTTACGACCGGCTTCCTGATATGCATCAGCAATTTTTTCCATATCGGTTTTCCGGCTTTTCAGTTCCGATATAAACAACTTTGCTTTCTGGTACAGCTTTTCATTCTTTTCAAGCAGGTCCTGCGCATCCAAAACCGCACGCTGCGCCTGTTCAACCGTACAGGAACACACCACATCAAACTCTGATAAATGCTGTTTCTGCTGTCCACAGGCAGCCTGAATTGCAGTAAACTGATTTTCCAGATCAGTTTTATGCTGTACAGCAAGTTCAAGATTTTTTTCCTGGGTTTCTATTTTCTCTGCTACATTAATTGTTTCCGGCAGCGGAAGTACCGGATGAGGATGTTCGGTCGCTCCGCATACAGGGCAGGGTTTCCCTTCTTCAAGTTGTACGGCAAGGACACAGGCATAATTATTCTGCTCCTGAAGTTTCTGCTGTACCCGGAAATCATCAAGACAGTACCGGGTATTTTCAATAAGACGGTCAGCAGCGTCCTTCTGCTCCGCAATTTTTGCCATAGCGGCTTCGGCAGCGGCAATGTCGGCTGCCAGCTTCCGGGCAGCAACTACGGTAGCGGCATCATTCTTTGCTTTTACAAAATCGGTTTCACATCTCTGTTTCTGCTCAAGCAGAGACTGCAGGATATCAGTTTCATCATTATCAGAATTTTCCCCTGGTACCAGAGACTGTATCTTCAGGAGTAATGCAGCATATGAACTTCTGGCATCAAAAAGAAAAGATTCTGCCCGCTTTTTTTCAGTCTGAGCCTTGGAGACAAGTACATGAACTTGCTGCAGATGTCTGATTCCGGAACACTGTTCCTCAAGATACTTCAGCCTTACTTCGGTTTCTACGGCAGATTTCTGCAAATCAGCCATCTGGCCGCTTCTGCTTTCAAGATCCGCTGCCTCTTTTTCAGCACTGTCCAGATCCTTTTCAGCGTTTTTACGGGAGTCTTCCAGATTACGGACACGAGACTCTGCTGCTTCCGTATTCCGGATATATCCGTTTAAAATCCGTGCCTGAGACGCCGCTGCAATCCTTTTCTGCAGTTCTGTCATCCCGTCTTTTTGTAATTCCAGTTGCCGCTTCTCTTCTGCGAGCCGTTCTCTGTCCAGCGCACTGTTTAAAGCAACCTGCGTACGTTCCAGATTAACACTGAGCGTTTCGAGAGCTTCCGAACAAGTACTCTTCTCGTCGGTTAACTTTTTGATATCCCCTTTCAAATCATCCAGACGTTTTTCCGCAGCCTGCGAATCAAGCGAGGCCATAGCCATGATTTGTGCTTCAATCGTCCGCCGCTGCTCCGAAAACTCACTCCCCTTTTCTCTGGCCACGGTAATAATCCGTGAGTAAGACTCTATGGGAAACAGCTTGGAAAGTGTAATGCTGCGGTCTTTTGAACCGGCACTCAGAAAATCAGCAAATGCACCTTGCGGCAGCAGTACAATCTGGGTAAATTCCGCACAGCTTAAGCCGATAATACCTGCTATTTTTGCATTTGTTTCATTTATTTTACCATTAAAAGGAACAAATACAGACTCAGTTGAATCAAAACATTCAAGTACAGCCTCAGCCGGCCGTACTGACTCCCGACCATTCCTGTTTATATATAACAGAGGCAGAGTTCTGCTGACACGCCAGGTTCTGCCATTTATGACGAATGTAAATTCAACAAACGATTCGTCTTCCGGTCCGGAAAAATCAGACCGGAATTCTCCGGGTGCCTTTCGTCTGGCTCCACAAAGATCGCCATATAGTGCGTAAGTCATTGCATCAAAAATAGTAGTTTTACCGGATCCGGTCTTACCGGAAACAAGAAACATATCGCCAAGTTCTGTAAAATCTACTGTTTCATCACGGAAAGGACCTATGTTTTTCAGTTTTAATTTTATCGCTTTCATCCGGCATTTTCCTTTCCGGCAAGTTCCAGATACAATATTTTTTCTTTTTGCGTGACAGGATCTGAAGAAATTTCACCGTATATATCGCGGAGAAATGCATCAAATATTTTTGCCTGATTTATTCCGGATTCTGACTTAAGAAGCGTGCTGCGATCCGAAAGTGCCATATTTTCCCCTTCAGACAGATACGGAGTCCTGACGAATGACATGATCAGAGGAAATTTCGTACGAAGCAGCGACATCGCATTTTCATGAACGACAGGATCCGTACACTGTATTTCTATATAACTGTTTTTATAGTTCGATGTATCATTAGTATATAAATCCTGAAAACTTCCGGTAAGACGCAAAACAGGATGTAAAGGATGTACCGGAATACGCTCTGCGCAGGCCCCTTCAGCAGTTACCGTAACACGGAGCATATATTTGTCAGGTTCTTCTCCGAAAGAATACGCAAGGGGCGATCCGCTGTACCAGATTGTACCGTTTCCGCACATCTGTGCTTTATGAAGATGCCCGAGCGCCGTATAAGTAAAAAAAGAAAATACAGAAGCATCCACCTGTTCTGCAGCGCCTGTAAAACTCCGCTCGGAATCAGAAGAGACTGAACCAAGCGTAAAAAGATGGGCGCAGAGTACACAAGGCATCAGAGGATGATTCTTTTTATGCGCCGCTGCAATCTGCTGTACAGCAGCTTCCGTAAGCTGCTGCTGGGAACGCAGCAAGTCTTTACTCTCCGCGTCAAATAACTCCTGTTGTTCTTCATTTTTTCTTATCTGTTTTGGCGCCCGGATACAACCGGGAGTGAGATACGGAAGTTGATATATTGCGGCCGTCTTATTACCGTTCCCGATGATTACCGGTTCTGTAAAACGTCTGGTATCTGTACAGATATGGATATTCTGGCTGTCCAGCAGTTCTGCGGCAAACGAAAGCCTGTCAGAACTGTCATGATTTCCTGAAAGAAAAAAAAGATGAAGACGGGGAAACTTCATATGTACCTCGTTCAGGAAATCACTGAACAGAGTTACCGCTTCTGAGGGAGGAACTGCACGGTCGTAAATATCGCCGGGAACTGCCAGAGCATCGTATGGAACGGCATCCGTTTCAGCCTGCTCAAGTTCTGTTACAATCTGATCAAGAAAATAGCGCTGGTCTTCAACAAGTGAAGTCTCGTAAAAAATTTTACCAAGATGCCAGTCGCCTGTCTGTAAAAATTTCATGTGAAAGAAGTATATCATAAACCAGTAAATAATTGTATTATACCGCTATGAATCTTAACGATTACCGTCTTAATGCCTATAGAACCGCGGCAGAAAAAAAACCGGAACATAACGGCAAACCGGCAGCCGGTACACCTGTAAAAAATATTGATAAAGGAAACGACCAGTACACTGATACGAGCGTAAAAGCAGCTGCCGCAGCACTTACATCCGGCGGATTACTGAAAATACAAAAATCAACGCAGGGAAATAACGGACAAGATACTATTTACCGGCGGGTAGCAAAATTTCTTCTGCTCATCGGAGTTGATGAAGCTGCAAAAATTCTTCCGCACTTGAGCGAAGCTCAGACTGAAAAAATAATTCCGGAGATAGCATCCATCAGACATGTAGATCGGGATGAAGCAGCATCTATCCTTGCCGAGTTTCAGGCCCTGGTACAAAAATCCCGGGAAGCCGGTGGCGTTGATACGGCCAAAACAATACTTGAAAAGGCTTTCGGAGAAAAAAAAGCAGAAGAAATGCTTCAAAAAGCGGTTCCGTTTGCTGAAGGAAAACCCTTTGAATATCTCAATGAGACCGATACCGATAAAATCATATTCCTGTTAAAAGATGAATCTGTAGCCGTTCGTGCGCTTGTTCTGTCGTATCTGAAGCCGAAAACGGCAGCTTCTGTCATTAATGCTTTTTCCCCGGAAGACAAGACCAGAGTTATCATGCGACTGGCAAAAATGGAGCCAGTTTTGCCAGAAGTCCTGCACAGAGTAGACCAGTCGATGCATGAAAAATCTATGGCTGTCAATACAGAAAAAGCAATAGCAACTGATGGACGGGGTATACTTGCACAAATACTGAAACGTATGACGCCGCAGGCAGAGCAGAATATTCTCGCGACGCTTTCCGATACTGATCCGGAACTTGGACACGACCTGAAGCAACGCCTGTTTACGACAGAAGACTTTATCAATTCCGACGATCGTTTCATACAGGAGCAGCTGGGTAAAATGGATAATACTCTGATAGCAGCGCTCATCGCCGATAAGTCCGATGATTTCAGATCAAAAATATTACGTAACGTCTCAAAGACACGCGGCGATGTAATTCTTGAAGAGGAACAGCTTAAAAAACCGATTCCAGGAAAGGACATTGACAAAGTTACATCGCAGTTCTTCAATATTATGCGACAGGCCTTTGATGACGGAAAACTTGTTGTAAAAAACAGGAGCGATGACATTTTCGTATAATTCTGGTATACTGTCCCACATGTCTATTATTGAAACAAGTAAAAAATATAAGGGATTTGAAGTCCTGGATATTACAGAAATACCGGACTGCGAATCCACAGGTATATATCTGCGGCATAAAAAAACAGGACTGGAAGTTTTTCATCTTTTAAATTCCGATGACGAAAACCTTTTTGCATTTACTTTCCGTACGCCTCCCGAAAATTCCTGTGGAGCCGCACATATATTGGAACATTCCGTATTATGCGGATCGGAAAAATACCCTTTAAAAGATCCTTTTATCCGCCTGGTAAATCAAAGTGTAAAAACATATTTAAACGCTCTCACATTTCCTGATAGAACAGTCTTTCCTGCAAGTTCAATGATAAAGCAGGATTATTTTAACCTTATGTCAGTCTATGGTGACGCAGTTTTTTTCCCCAGACTTGAACCTGAAATATTTAAGCAGGAAGCTCACAGGCTGGAAACTGATGGAAAAGGAAACTATTCGATACAGGGCGTCGTATATAATGAAATGAAGGGAAACTACTCATCCTTTGATTCAGTAGCAGGTGAGACGGCACTTCACAGCATTTTTCCGGGAACAATATATACATTTGATTTCGGCGGCGATCCCCTGCAAATTCCTTTTATAACATACGAACAGCTGAAAGCGTTCCATACAAAACATTACCGGAGTAATAACTGTCTCGTATTTTTATATGGAAATATTCCGACAGAAATCCAACTAGATTTTTTACAGGAACAGCTGCTTGACCGCATAGAAAGAAATAATTCTGATGTACCTGCCTGTAAACCGGATGAAATACTGTCAAAAGAAACGGTAACGCCCTTTATAAAGCCGGTTTTTGTTGAAGGAAAGGGACCTGCCTCCGACAAAAAAATATATGGCGCAACAGTTACAGTCAACTGGCTGCTGGGAGAAACTGACAACATTATTCAGTATATGGAAAGTATTATTCTTTTCGAAATACTGTATGGACATGACGGTTCACCGCTGCGCAAAGCCCTTCTTGATTCCGGGCTTGGAGAAGATATAGCTCCCGGCAGTGGTATTCTGTCAGAAGTACGTTATATTATGATGACTGTTGGTCTCCGGGGAGTCGAGCAGAAAAATATAAGAGAGGTGGAGCGCTGTATCTTAAAAACACTCAACAGACTCTGCGAAAGCGGAATCACATCCGGCGATGTGGAATCCGCAATGATGTCAGTTGGTTTTGCAAACCGTGAGGTAATCCGTTCCGGTGGTCCTTATTCGCTTGTTTTATTACGCAGAGTTCTCAGAAGCTGGACATATGGAAAAAAACCTGCTGAAACATTGGGTGTCAGAGAGGCTTTCGATAAAATTAAGAAAAACATCCAGACAGACCCGGACTACATCACAGGCCTCATAAGGCGACTGCTTCTCGAAAATAACCACCGGTCTCTTGTTTCTGTAACTCCTGATTCCTCTTATACAAAAGAGCGTGACGATATCGAGCAGAAAATCATTTCCGATGCGGTTG